>NZ_JBHLUE010000025.1:0-15196 GCF_042434095.1 Plantactinospora siamensis | reverse complement strand
CGAACCCGGAAGCTAAGCCCTCCAGCGCCGATGGTACTGCACCCGGGAGGGTGTGGGAGAGTAGGACGCCGCCGGACAACCAATTCGAAAAGGGCCACCCCTGGTTGGGGGTGGCCCTTTTCGCATATCTATATTTCTTTCGCTGTCGAGAGCGCTTGCCGAGAGCGGATTCAGCCGCGCGCCTGGACGGCCACGCGGATCCGGCGCAGCAGGGCGGCCGCGTCGTCCACGGCGCGCCCCGGGAACATCGCCAGGGCCACGCTCCCGTGATCGGCCCAGCCGCAGACGGCCATGCTGGTGGTGTCGATGCTGGTGGAGCCGCACTTCATCGTCCCGCCCAGCCGGCCCGCCGCCACCGGGCGAATCCCGTTCAGCGTGCCGGTCGAGTCGGACAGCAGCTTCATGGCCTCGTCCAGCGCCGACTCCGGTCGCCAGATCAGGGCCGTGCCGCCGACCAGCAGGACGCTTCGCCGGCGATCGGTGCCGTCCGCGTACGCCACGCCGATGCTGCGGTTCAGCCGGACGTCCGCGGCCAGGCCGGCGCGCAGATAGTCGACCGTGTCCGTGGCGTTGCTGCTGTCGTCCCTGGTCAACCCGGCCACCGAGGCCGGCGCGCTGAGCGTGGCGTTCCGCTGGCTGATCACCTGCCAGGCCGTCGGGCCGGCGGCGGCCACCGCGATGACGGCCGTGGCCAGCAGGCCGCCCACCACCGCCTTGCGGCGGCGGGACCACGGCCGGTGCGCCTCGGCGTCCGGTGCCAGCGGCACCGCGTCGGCCGGCGGGAGTCCCGGCTCGACCGCGAGGGCCGAGACGTCGACCGGAGGATGTCCACCCTCCGGCCGATCCCGGTCCGGATGCGGTAGGGCGGCCATAGCCGAAACCGTACGCGAGCATCCGGTGGCGCGCGCCAGGTCCGCCAGACCGCTCCGTAGACTTTTGGGGTGACCGAGACTCCGAGCGCCGCGCAGGCGAACGCACCGACCCTGTCCGCCCAGTACCAGCCGGGCGAGGTGGAGCAGCGCCGGTACGAGCGGTGGGTGTCCGGCGGCGCGTTCCGGGCGTCGGCCGGGAGCGGGAAGCCGGCGTTCAGCATCGTCATCCCGCCGCCCAATGTCACCGGCGTGCTGCACATGGGTCACGCGCTCGACCACACGATCCAGGACGGACTGGTACGCCGGAAGCGGATGCAGGGCTTCGAGGCGCTCTGGCTGCCGGGCATGGACCACGCCGGCATCGCCACGCAGAACGTGGTCGAGCGGCAGTTGGCGGCGCAGGGCCTGTCCCGGCACGACCTGGGCCGGGACGCGTTCGTGGAGCGGGTCTGGCAGTGGAAGGCCGAGTCGGGCGGCAAGATCCTCGGCCAGATGCGCCGGCTCGGCGACTCGGTGGACTGGGACCGCGAGCGCTTCACGATGGACGAGGGCCTGTCCCGGGCCGTACAGACGATCTTCAAGCGGCTGTACGACGATGGCCTCATCTACCGCGCGGAGCGCATCATCAACTGGTGCCCGCGGTGCCTCACGGCGCTGTCGGACATCGAGGTCGAGCACACCGAGGACGAGGGTGAGCTGATCTCGATCCGGTACAGCGACGAGGTGGTGGTGGCCACCACCCGGGCCGAGACGATGCTCGGGGACACGGCCGTGGCCGTGCACCCCGACGACGACCGGTACCGGCACCTGGTGGGCACCGAGGTGGACCTGCCGCTCACCGGCCGGCGCATCCCGATCATCGCGGACGCCCACGTGGATCCGAGCTTCGGCACCGGCATGGTCAAGGTGACCCCGGCGCACGACCCCAACGACTTCGAGATCGGGCAGCGGCACGACCTGCCGGCTCTCACGATCATGGACGAGCGCGGCGTCATCACCGCGCACGGGCCCTTCGAGGGGCTGGACCGGTTCGAGGCCCGGCCGGCCGTGGTGGCCGCGCTGCGGGAGCAGGGCCGGATCGTCGCCGAGAAGCGGCCGTACCTGCACTCGGTGGGTCACTGCTCGCGCTGCGGTACGACGGTAGAGCCGCGGCTGTCGCTGCAGTGGTTCGTGAACACCGGGCCGTTGGCGCGGGCCGCCGGCGACGCCGTTCGGGACGGGCGGGTCCGGATCGAACCGGCGGAGCTGGCCAAGCGCTACTTCGGCTGGGTCGACAACATGCACGACTGGTGCATCTCCCGCCAGCTCTGGTGGGGGCACCGGATCCCCGTCTGGTATGGGCCCGACGGCGTGGTGGTCTGCGTCGGACCGGGCGAGGAACCGCCCGCCGGCCCGGGCTGGCGGCAGGACGACGACGTGCTGGACACCTGGTTCTCCAGCGCGCTGTGGCCGTTCTCCACCCTCGGCTGGCCCGACGAGACCCCCGAGCTGGCCACGTTCTACCCGACCAGCGTCCTGGTCACCGGCTACGACATCCTGTTCTTCTGGGTGGCCCGGATGATGATGTTCGGCCTGTACGCCATGGACGGCCGGCCGCCGTTCGAGGTGGTGGCCCTGCACGGGATGGTCCGGGACGAGCACGGCAAGAAGATGTCCAAGTCGTTCGGCAACGTGGTCGACCCGCTGGACTGGATCGACCGGTTCGGCGCCGACGCCACCCGGTTCACCCTGGCCCGCGGCGCCAACCCCGGCGCGGACGTGCCGGTCAGCGAGGACTGGGTGCAGGGAGCCCGGAACTTCTGCAACAAGCTGTGGAACGCCACCCGGTTCGCGTTGATGAACGGGGCCGACCCGGCCGGACCGCTGCCCGAGGCCGGCGAGTTGGGCCCGGTCGACCGGTGGATCCTGTCCCGGCTGCAGCGGGTGGTGGCCGAGGTCGACGAGCAGTTCGAGGCGTACGAGTTCGCCAAGGTCTGCGACGTGCTCTACCACTTCGCCTGGGACGACGTCTGCGACTGGTACGTGGAGCTGGTCAAGCCGGTGCTCGCGGCCGGCGGCCCGGCCGCGGACGCCACCCGGCGGGTGCTCGGGCACGTCCTCGACCACCTGCTGCGGCTGCTGCACCCGATCATGCCGTTCGTCACCGACGAGCTGTGGGCGGCGCTCACCGGCGCCGAGACGGTGCTCGGGGCGGCCTGGCCGGCGGCCGACCCGGCCCGGGCGGACGCGGCGGCCGAGGATGAGGTCGCCGCGTTGCAGCGGGTGGTCACCGAGGTGCGGCGGTTCCGCTCGGATCAGGGGCTGCGGCCCACCCAACGGGTGGCCGCCCGGATGGACGGCCTCGACCGGGCCGGCATCGCCGGGCACGAGCCGCTGATCCGTTCGCTGGCCCGGCTGGACGCCGCGGGGGACGGCTTCGAGGCGTCGGCCACCCTCGCCGTCACCTCCGACGTGTCGGTTGCGCTCGACACCCGCGGTTCGATCGACGTGGCGGCCGAGCGGGCCCGGCTGACGAAGGACCGGGCGGCCGCCGAGAAGGAGCTGGCGCAGGCCCGCGCCAAGCTGGACAACCCGGCGTTCGTGGCGAAGGCCCCGGAGCAGGTCGTCAACAAGATCAAGGACCGGTTGTCCGCGGCCGAGGCCGAACTGGCCCGGATCACCGCCTCCCTGGAGGTGCTCAACCCGTGACCGACCCCGAGTACGCAAAGGTCGAGGCGGAGCTGAACGCCCGGGGCTTCACCCGGATGGTCTTCGATCTGACCCGCATCCAGGAACTGCTCGACCTGCTCGGCAGCCCGCAGCGGGCGTACCCGTCCATCCACCTGACCGGCACGAACGGCAAGACCTCCACGGCCCGGATGATCGACTCGCTGCTCCGGGCGTTCGGCCTGCACACCGGCCGGTACACCAGCCCGCACCTGGAGACCGTGCGGGAGCGGATCGCGCTGGACGGCGAGCCGGTGAGCGAGCAGCGGTTCACCGCGACCTACCGCGAGGTGGCGCCGCTGGCCGAGCTGGTGGACCAGCGGGCCGACGAGCCGCTGACCTACTTCGACCTGACCACCGCGTTGGCGTTCGCGGCGTTCGCCGACGCGCCCGTGGACGTGGCGGTCGTCGAGGTGGGCCTCGGCGGCGCCGAGGACGCCACCAACGTGCTCGGCGCCGGCGTCGCGGTCATCACCCCGATCGGCCTGGACCACACCGAGTGGCTGGGCGACCGGATCGAGGACATCGCGGTGGCCAAGTCGGGCATCATCCACCGCGGGGCCACGGTGATCGCGGCGGCGCAGGAGGAGGAGGCCGCCCGGCCGATCCTGGAGCGCTGCGTCGAGGTGGGCGCCACGGTGGCCCGGGAGGGCAGCGAGTTCGGGGTGCTGCGCCGGTCCGTGGCCGTGGGCGGCCAGGTGCTCAGCCTGCAGGGGCTCGGCGGGGTGTACGAGGAGGTGTTCGTCCCGCTGCACGGCGCCCACCAGGCGCAGAACGCGGCCGTGGCGCTCGCCGCGGTGGAGGCGTTCCTCGGCGCCGGCGCGAGCCGGCAGCTGAACGTCGAAACGGTACGGGAGGGCTTCGCCGCCGCCACCTCGCCCGGCCGGTTGGAGCGGGTCCGCACGGCGCCCACGATCCTGCTGGACGGCGCGCACAATCCGCAGGGGATGGCCGCCACGGTCACCGCGCTGGCCGAGGAGTTCGCGTTCAGCCGGCTCGTGGCGGTGGTCTCGGTGCTGGCCGACAAGGACGCGGCGAGCATGCTGGAGCTGCTCGAGCCGGTCGTGGACTTCGTGGTGGTCACCCGGAACACCTCGCCGCGGGCGATGCCGGCCGACGAGCTGGCCACCATCGCGGGCGAGATCTTCGGGCCCGACCGGGTGGAGGTGGCGGCCGAGATGCCGGACGCCATCGAGTCCGCCGTCGTGCACGCCGAGACCGAGGTCGAGGGCGAGCTGAGCGGGGTGGGGGTCCTCATCACCGGCTCGGTGGTCACGGTGGCCGACGCGCGTCGGCTGTTGAAGCGATGACCACGCCCGAGGAAGAGCGGCCGGACCAGGAGCGGCCGGCGCCGGGCCGGTCCGGGTTGCGGAACCCGGCCGGGGCGGCGCGCGGGCTGGGCGCGGCCACGTTGGCGCTGGAGGCGCTGGTCCTGCTGCTGGCGATCCAGCCGATCCGGGTGCTCGGCGGCCGGCTCAGCGGAGCGACCGTGGCCGCGATCATCGGGCTGGCCGTGCTCGCCGTCGTGGTGGCCGGCCTGCTCCGCCGGCCCTGGGCCTGGTACGCGGGGAGCGCCGTGCAGGCCCTGCTCCTGCTGGCCGGCTTCCTGCACTGGTCGCTCGGCGTCCTGGGCTTCATCTTCGCGGCCGTCTGGGCGTACGCGCTGCACGTCCGCCGGGTGATCCTCAGCTAGGCGTCGTCCCGGCCTGGTCCGGGGCGGCCCGGTTTTCCCGCCACTGGGTGAGGGCGATGCCGTGCCCGTCCGGGTCGCGGAACGCGGCCGCCACCACCTCGGTACGCCGGCCGCGGTTCACCGTGCGCGGAGCGTAGGTGAACCGCACCCCCTTCGCCCGCAGGTCCTCGTAGGTCGTCTCCACGTCGGCCACGTCCAGGTTGAGGTGGACGAGCCGACGGTTCACCGGCGCGACCTCCGGGATGGCCCGGATCACCAACCGGGTGCCCGCGGAGGCGAGCACCGCGTTCCCGTCGCCCCGGTCGACCTCCCGGAAGCCCAGCATGTCCCGGTAGAAGGCGACCGACCGCTCCAGGTCGGTGACCAGCAGGGTGATGCCCACGCCGCTGATCGGGCCGGCGTCCGCCCTGGTGCCGGCCGCCGGCGCGGCCCGACCGACGGCCGGACCGTCCGCCTCCGCGTCGGTCCCGTCCGCCTCCGCGTCGGTTCGGGCCGTGGCGGCGTCGGCCCGGGCCGCCGCGCCGGCCAGACCGTCCCGACTGGCCGACGCGGTGGCCACCCGCGGCGGCGCCGGATCGTCGATCGGCAGGTCAAGGTCGAAGTCCAGGTCGTCCGCGGGGGGCGTGGGTCGCGGCACGGTCGGGCCGGCGGCCGCCGCTCCGGCGGACGGTCCCGCCGCTCGCGGGGCGTCCCGTCCGGCCGGCGCGCCGTCGGGCGGCGCGGGGGCGTCGAGATCGGGAAAGAGCACGTCGTCGAGGTCGGGCTCCGCGTCGGGGCCGGACCCCGGCTCCGCTCGAGCGCCGGCCACGAAGATCGCGGCCCGGTCGTCCGGATCGGCGGCCGGCGTCCTCGCGCTGGGGCCCGGCGTCGCTGGGGCGGCGGTCGGCAGGTCCGGGTCGCCCGCCGGCGGCGCGGCCGGGCTGTCGGGGTCGGCGGCCGATGCCGCGGCCGGCCTGTCGGGGTCGGCGGCCGATGCCGCGGCCGGCCTGAACGGCTCGGCGGGCGCCGCCGCGGATCCGGCGGCCGGGGCCGCCGCGGCCGGAACGTCGTCCGGCCCCGGACCGGCCGCCAGCGGGTCACCGCCGACCGGCGACGCGGTCGCCGCCGCGTCCGGGTCGGCCGGTGGTGCCGCCGCCGCGTCCGGGTCGGCCGACGGCGCGGTCGCTGCCGCGGCCGGCGACCGGGCGCCCGTCCCGGGGGCGCGCGGAGCCGTGGCGGCGGCGTCGGGGTCGAGCCGCGGGGCTCCCGGGTACGGGTCGCCCGGCGCCACCTCCGGGTCGCCGGGCCGGACGGTCGGGGCGTCGGGCTCGGCCGGCGCGGTGGCCGCGGCCGCCGAGGCCGACGGGTACGGGTGGGGCTGTGGCCGGGGTCGTCGCGGCAGCGGGGCGGCCGGCGGCTCCACGAGGGTGCCCTCCAGCACCAGCGTGCCGCCCGGCCCCTGGCGTACCACCACCGGTTCACCGTGCAACCGGCCGATGTCGTCGGTGAGGTCGGCGGTGTCCGGGTCGCCCGGCGGCAGGTCGTCGTCGGGATCGCGGCGCAGCCACGGCGGCGGTTCCCGCTCGATCAGCAGGTCGTCGTCGTGGCCGGCGAACTCGTACCCCGGCGGGAGATCCGGTTGGGCCGCGGACTCGGCGTGGGTCGGCATCTCGTCCCACAGGATGCGGACGTGGCGCTGGTCGTCGATGGCCACCCGGATCGGCAGCATCTGTCCCGGCGTCGGCCACTTGGCGACCGGGACCCGGGGGTCGATCACCTTCACCGAGCGTGCCGGCAGGCCGGGCGCGTCGATCACGATCTGCAGCTCGCACCGGCCGAAGGCGTACCCGGCGGGCGGCTCCGACACCTGGTGGACCTGGGCGAAACCGGTCACCCAGGCCCGGGCGCCGGTCCGGACGGCGGTCACCGCCACGAGCCCCACGGCCAGCGCCAGCAGCGCTCCGCCGAGGGCCACGATGGCCCAGCTGGTCATGCCGGCGCCGAAGAGGATCACGAAGGTGGCCACGGTACCGAGGACCGCGGCGATGAGCTTGCGCACGGGTGCGACGTCTCGGCGGCCGTTCGCCACAGTGGACCTCCCTGATTGATGCCAGGCTAGGCCCGCCGCGCCAGAAATGAAAAGACCGGTGGCCGCGCGCCGCGGGGCGAGTCGCGGCCGGTCAGCCGGCGTCGCCGCCCGCCGTACGCCCGTACCGGTCCGGTCGGTACGCTGGCCGCAGCCGTACCGCCCCGACAGGAGGATCCCGTGCCCAGCAGCTCGGATGAGCGCTCGCTCGTACTGATCAAGCCCGATGCCGTGCGCCGGGGGCTGGTGGGCGAGGTCATCGGCCGTTTGGAGCGCAAGGGCCTGTCGATCGAGGCCATGGTGCTGCGGACGATGGACGGGCAGCTCGCCGACGCCCACTACGCCGAGCACCTGGACAAGCCGTTCTATCCGCCGCTGCGGCAGTTCATGACCGCGGGCCCGCTGGTGGCCATGGTGGTGGCCGGCGACCAGGTGATCGAGGTGGTCCGGGCGCTGGTGGGCGCCACCGACGGCCGGCGGGCCGCGGCCGGCACGATCCGCGGCGACCTGTCGCTGTCGAACCGGGAAAACCTCGTGCACGCCTCCGACTCGGCCGACAGCGCCAAGCGGGAGATCGCGCTCTGGTTCCCCGAGCTCGGCTGAGCGGCGGCAGCAGGCGTTAACAAGGGCCCCTTCCTATACAAAAAGCGATAAGAAGGGGCCCTTCCTTTCCAGGAGGCCGAGGCGGCGCGCGGTCGGGTATTCTGGGGGGCACTGGCGACGATCCGGCCATCACCGGGGAGCCTCCGGAAGAAAGGGCGTCCGCGCCCGAGTAGAACCGGACGGGTCCGGCCCGTCACAGCCGGCCAACGAGCGGGCGGTCGATCGTGACCGTCAAGCGGGGTGGTACCGCGGGTCCGCGGCGCGCCGGCACGGCGTACCGGGGGCTCGTCCTCGCGGAGCACCGGCAGGACAGCTTCGCAGGAGGAGACCCGGGATGGCATACCCGCTGCACGACACCACCGGCGCCGGCGTACCGGCCAGCCCCGACCTACCGGCGGTCGAGCGCGCGGTGCTGGACTTCTGGGCCGCCGACAAGACCTTCCCGGCCAGCGTCGAGGCCCGGCCCGCGGGAGACCGCGGGAACAACGAGTACGTCTTCTACGACGGGCCGCCGTTCGCCAACGGCCTGCCGCACTACGGCCACCTGCTGACCGGGTACGCCAAGGACGTCGTCCCGCGCTACCAGACGATGCGCGGCCGCCGGGTCGAGCGGCGGTTCGGCTGGGACTGCCACGGCCTGCCGGCCGAGGTGGAGGCGGAGAAGCAGCTCGGCATCACCAGCAAGGCCGAGATCCTCAAGCTCGGCGTGGCCACCTTCAACGACGCCTGCCGGACGTCGGTGCTGACCTACACCAAGGACTGGGAGCGGTACGTCAACCGCCAGGCCCGCTGGGTGGACTTCGCGAACGACTACAAGACGCTCGACCTGGACTACATGGAAAGCGTCATGTGGGCCTTCAAGACCCTGCACGACAAGGGTCTGATCTACGAGGGCTTCCGGGTGCTGGCGTACTGCTGGCGCTGCGAGACCCCGCTGTCCAACACCGAGACCCGGATGGACGACGTCTACCGGGATCGGCACGACCCGACGCTGAGCGTCTGGTTCGACGTGACGCCGGACGAGACCGCGCCCGAGGCGGTCCGCGGGCCGCTGCGGCTCGGCGTCTGGACCACCACGCCGTGGACGCTGCCGTCCAACCTGGCCCTCGCGGTCGGCCCGGACATCGAGTACGCGGTGCTCGAGCGCCGGGTCGAGGGCGAGCCCGCCGGGCCGCGCTACGTGGTGGGCGCCGCGCGGCTCGAGGCGTACGCGAAGGAACTGGCCGATCACGAGCGGGTCGGCACGGTGTACGGCCGCGACCTGGTCGGACGCCGCTACGCCCCGCTGTACGACTTCCTCGTCGACCGCGCCGGCGAGAACGCCTACCAGGTCCTCGGCGCCGAGTACGTGACCACCGAGGACGGCACCGGGATCGTGCACCTGGCTCCCGCGTTCGGCGAGGAGGACCAGAACGCCTGCACCGCCGCGGGCATCCCCACCATCGTCACGGTGGACGACCACACCCGGTTCACCTCGCTGGTCCCGCCGTACGCCGGCGAGCAGGTGTTCGACGTCAACAAGCCGGTGATCCGCGAGCTGAAGGAGCGGGGGGTGGTGCTGCGGCAGGACACCTACACCCACTCGTACCCGCACTGCTGGCGCTGCGACACCCCGCTGGTCTACAAGGCCGTGTCGTCCTGGTTCGTGGCCGTCACGAAGTTCCGGGACCGGATGGTCGAGCTCAACCAGCAGATCAACTTCACCCCGGAGCACGTCCGGGACGGCTCGTTCGGCAAGTGGCTGGCCGGCGCCCGCGACTGGTCGATCAGCCGCAACCGCTTCTGGGGCTCGCCGATCCCGGTGTGGCGCTCCGACGACCCGGCCTACCCCCGGGTCGACGTGTACGGCTCGCTGGACGAACTGGAACGTGACTTCGGGGTCCGGGTCGGTGATCTGCACCGGCCGGTCATCGACGAGCTGACCCGGCCGAACCCGGACGATCCGACCGGGCGGTCCACCATGCGCCGGGTGCCCGAGGTGCTGGACTGCTGGTTCGAGTCCGGCTCGATGCCTTTCGCCCAGGTGCACTACCCGTTCGACAACCGGGAGTGGTTCGAGAGCCACTACCCGGGCGACTTCATCGTGGAATACATCCCGCAGGTGCGCGGCTGGTTCTACACCATGCACGTGCTGGCCACGGCGCTGTTCGACCGGCCCGCGTTCCGCAACGCGGTGGTGCACGGCATCGTGCTGGGCGACGACGGCCGGAAGATGTCCAAGAGCCTGCGCAACTATCCGGACGTCTACGAGATGTTCGACCGGTACGGCTCCGACGCCATGCGCTGGACCCTGATGGCCTCCCCGGTGCTGCGCGGCGGCGACGTGGTGGTCAGCGAGTCGGCGATCCGGGACTCGGTGCGGCAGGTGCTGCTGCCGATGTGGAACGTCTGGTACTTCTTCTCGCTGTACGCCAACGCCGAGGGCTACCGGGCGCGGATCCGGCACGACTCCGCCGACCTGCTCGACCGGTACGTGCTGGCCAAGACGCACGAGATGATCGCCGGCACGCAGGCGCAGCTCGACGCGTACGACATCTCGGGCGCCTGCGCCACCGTGCGGTCCTTCCTGGACGCGCTGACCAACTGGTACGTCCGCCGGTCCCGGGACCGGTTCTGGGCGGGCGACCGGGACGCGTTCGACACCCTGCACACGGTGCTGGAGGCGGTGTGCCGGGTGATGGCCCCGCTGGCCCCGCTGATGGCGGAGGAGATCTGGCGCGGCCTGACCGGCGAGCGGTCCGTGCACCTGACCGACTGGCCCGCCGCCGAGCTGTTCCCGGCAGATCCGGACCTGGTGGCCGAGATGGACGCCATCCGCGACGTCTCCTCGGCCGCGCTGTCCCTGCGCAAGGCGCACCGGCTGCGCGTCCGGCTGCCGCTGCGCCGGCTCGTCGTCGCCAGCCCGGCGGCGGACCGGCTGCGCCCGTTCGCCGAGCTGGTGGCCGACGAGGTGAACGTCAAGGAGGTCGAGTTCACCACCGAGCTGGCCGACTACTGCCAGCAGGTGCTCACGGTGGTGCCGCGGGCGCTGGGTCCGCGGGTCGGCAAGCAGGTGCAGGCGGTGATCAAGGCGGTCAAGGCCGGCGACTGGGAGCTGGTCGACGGCGCGCCGGTGGCCGCCGGGGTCACCCTGGCCGAGGGCGAGTACGAGCTGAAGCTGGTGGCCGCCGACGCCGACCACTCGGCGCCGCTGCCCGGCGGCGAGGGGGTGGTGGTGCTCGACACCGCGGTCACCCCCGAGCTGGCCGCCGAGGGTCTGGCCCGGGACGTCGTACGGGTGATCCAGCAGGCCCGCCGGGACGCGGGGCTGGATGTCTCCGACCGGATCGAGGTGCGGCTGGCCGCGGGCGCCGAGGTGCGCGCGGCGGTGGAGGCGTACCGGGACTTCCTGGCCCGCGAGGTGCTGGCCGACTCGGTGGCGTTCGCCGACGAGCTGGACGGGTTCGCCGGGGAGGCCGGCGACGGCGAGCGGGTGGTGGCCGCGGTCCGCCGGGTCTGACCCGGCGGGCCGCCGCCGCCCGCGCGGCCGACGGGGCGTGCCGGCCGCCGGGGCGCCCCGCCGGCCGGAGCCGGCGGCCCGGCGCGTGGCGGGAATGGCCGCGCTCCGGGCGGCCCGGCGTGCGGCGGCGCGGATCCGGGTAAGACCGGGGGCTATGTAAGTCGCCACAACCGTGGAATCGGCGGCGGCCCGGTGGCCGGCGTCGGCTACCGTGTTCCCGCCCACCTCTCCCGCTCGGACATGTCGGAGGACCAGTGCCGCTGCTCTACTCGATCGGCAAGCTCACCGTGGGCAACGGCATGCTGCTGGCCTGGCGGCCCACCGTCGAGGGCCTGGAGAACATCCCGGCCACCGGCGGGGCGATCTTCGCGGGCAACCACCTCTCGGTGGCCGACGAGCTGTTCCTCGGCGCGTCCGTGCCGCGTCACCTGGCCTTCTGGGCCAAGTCCGACTACTTCACCGGCACCGGGGTCAAGGGGTGGATCTCCCGCTTCGTGCTCACCGGTCTCGGCGCGATCCCGGTGGAGCGGGCCGGTGGACGGGCCGCGCTGGCCGCCTTCGACGCGGCCATCCCGGTGCTCCAGGCCGGCGACCTTGTGGCGGTCTATCCGGAGGGCACCCGCTCGCCGGACGGCCGGCTCTACCGCGGCCGGACCGGGGTGGCCCGGCTCGCGCTGGCCGCCGGCGTGCCGGTGATCCCGGTCGGGGTGACCGGCACCGAGAAGGTCCAGCCGATCGGGCATCGGCTGCCGAAGCCGGGCGTCCGCGGCGTGGTGGTGCGGTTCGGCAAGCCGCTCGACTTCACCGGCCGGCCGGACGACCGCAGCTCGCTGCGAGCCATCACCGACGAGGTGATGAACGAGATCCAGCGGCTCACCGGCCAGGAGTACGTCCCGCGTTACGCCCCGAGCCGGAGCGAGCCGAGCAGCGGCGCGGGCCCGGCTTCCGGCTCTGATCCGGCGGGGCCGGCTGCCGGCTCTGATCCGGCGGGGCCGGCTGCCGGCTCTGATCCGGCGGGGCCGGCTGCCGGCGCCTGATCCGGCGCCGCCCGGGTGCTACGGCGCCCGGTCGCCGCGCCGCTTCTCCTGGGCCTTGACCTCGGCCAGATCCCGCAGCCGGTCGAGCTGCTTGAGTGAGCGGGCCATCCGGGCGTTGCTCGGCAGGGTGCCCCGGACCCGGTCGAGGAACATCCAGTAACCGGCGGTGAATGGGCAGGCCTTCTCGCCGACCCGCCGCTTGGGGTCGTACGGGCAGCCGCCGCAGTAGTCGCTCATCCGGTTGATGTACGCGCCGCCCGAGGCGTACGGCTTGGTGCTCATCCGGCCCAGGTCGGCGTACTGGCTCATGCCCACCACGTTGACGGTCATCACCCACTCGTAGCCGTCCACGAAGCTGCGGTGGAACCAGTCCACCAGCTCGGCCGGGCGCCAGCCGCGCTGTAGGGCGTAGTTGCCGAGGACCATCAGCCGGGGGATGTGGTGCGTCCAGCCGCGGTCCCGGACCCCGGCCAGGATGTCGGAGAGGCAGCGCGCCCGTACGGCGTCGGCGTCGAGGTCCTGCCACCAGTCCGGGACCGTGCGCCTGGCCACCAGCCGGTTGCTGCCCCGGTATCCCGCGTCGAAATACCAGTAGAGGTTCCAGACGAAGTCCCGCCAGCCCAGCACCTGCCGGATGAACCCCTCAACGCTGGCCAGCGGCGCCTGGCGGCTCCGGTACGCCTTCTCCGCCGCCCGGACCGCCGCTAGCGGGTCCAGCAGGCCGAGGTTGAAGGAGGACGAGAGCATCGAGTGCGCCATGAACGGATCGTCGGTCAGCATGGCGTCCTCGTACGGGCCGAACGTGGCCAGCCGGTGCTTGACGAAGTGCCGGAGCCGGGCATTCGCCTCGGTCACGGTGGCCGGGAACAGCCGGGGGCCGTCCCGGCCGACGAACCGGACCCCCTCTGCCGCCATCCGGTCCAGGTCGTGCCGGACCTCGGCGTCGATCTCGTCCTCGGTGATGGCCGGCGGCGCCGGCACGTCGAGCCGATCGGCCTCCTTGGGCGGCGGTTCCCGGTTGTCGGCGTCGAAGCTCCATCGCCCGCCCTCCGGCTCGTCGCCGGCCACCAGCACCCCGTGGTGCTGCCGGGCGAACCGGTAGAAATCGTCCAACCGCAGGGTGCCGCGCCGGGCATCGGCCCAGCCGGCGAAGTCGTCGAGGCCGGTGATGAAACCCCGGGGTGGCAGCACGGTCACGTCGTCCAGACCCTGGACGAAGGAACGCGCCCGCCGGGAGGTCGGGTGGCAGACGTCCACCGGCTCGCCCGCCTTGCGCAGGCCCTCCCGGTACGTCTCGGCCCGCACATACCGGGCCTGGTCGCCGAGATCCGCGGCGCGATGGCGGAGCGCCGACAGCACCAGGTGCGCCTTCTGTCGATGGAAGACCCGGCGCCGGAACACCGAATGGGACTCGATCAGCAACACCGGCTGGTGTCGGTCGTCGAGGAAATGCGGTCCGAGCTGATCAGCGAACAGCCAGCGACGCGACATTTCTCCATTATCACCCGAGTACGGCATATCCGAAGCGTTCTTCATCGCTTTGTGGCCGATCGGTCACATCCGGTTCCGGCGTCACAATACTGTCCTGCCGCTCAGCCGCCCAGGCGTGGCCGGCCGGCTGCCGGTGGCGGGTCGGCCGAGGATGGCGGGCCGGCCGCCGGTCGGCCGCCCGCGGCTGGGCGGCCGCTCAGCCGCGGATGACGGTCGGCGGCCGCTCAACCCCGGGTGACGGTCGGCTGCCGGTCGGCCGCCCGCGGCTGGGCGGCCGCTCAGCCGCGGGTGACGATGGCCGAGCGGAGCCGGTCCAGCAGGGCGGCGCTGTCCGGGATCGACCGCCCGGTGAACAGGCCGGTGCCCAGGCTTCCGTGGTCGGCCCAGGTGCACAGCACGACGGGGGTGTCGCCGGCCTCGCCCACGCCGCACCGGCGGTACTCGCCGCGCTGATCGGTGGGCACGGCCGCGACCTCGGTCAGCGCGTACGTCTCGGTGAGCCGGTTGACCTCGGCCGTGACGTCCTGGTCGGGGCTCAGTCGGAAGCCGGTGGCGCCGAACACCGTGACCCGCTTGCCGCCGGGGGCCGCGTACACCGCCGCGAAGGTCTGCTCGGCAAAGGTGTGCGCGATCCGCATGTCCTGCTCGAGCTGCTGGGTGGCGCGCTGGCTCGTCGCGTCGTCCCGCAGGGTCAGGTCCGCCACCTCATCCGGCACCGAGGCGCTGGCCGGATACTGCTGCCACATCGGCCGCCCGAAGTAGCCGGGACAGGCGCAGCAGCAGGCCACCACCAGCAGGAGCAGCCAGGGCCAGCGGCGACGCCGGCGTACCGGCACCGGCACGTACCCGGTGGGTGGCCGCCAGCCCGGCGGCGGTGCGGCCGGCGGCTGCGGCGCCGCCGGCCGCCGGTCGCGCCGCCGGGTCCGCCGGCGCTCCGGGGCCGGTACGGGCGGCGCCGAACCGGCCGGGCCCGCGCCGCCCCGGCCGGCCTGCGGGTGCGGCGAGGCCGGCGAGGTGGGTTGCGGCGCCGCGCCGGGCGGCAGCGCGGCCGGTGCGGGCAGCGGGGACCAGGAGCCGGGCGCGGCCGGCAGGAAGGCCGGCGGGCCGCCCTGGGTCGCGGGCCAGGGCGGGCCGGCCTGCGTCGCGGGCCAGGGCGCGTGCGGGGGCGGGCCGGCCTGCGTCGCGGGCCAGGGCGCGTGCGGGGGCGGGCCGGCCTGCGTCGCGGGCCAG
>NZ_JBHLUE010000024.1:0-20107 GCF_042434095.1 Plantactinospora siamensis | reverse complement strand
GGTGCCGACCGCTTTGCCCCGGGCGCCGATCCCTCGACCCCCGGTGCCGACCGCTTTGCCCCGGGCGCCGATCCCCCGACCCCCGGCGCCGACCGCCTGGCCCCGGGCGCCGATCCCCCGACCCCGGGCGCCGGCCGCCTGGCCCCGGGCGCCGATCCCTCGACCCCCGGCGCCGGCCGCCTGGCCCCGGATGCCGATCCCTCGACCCCCGGCGCCGACCGCTTTGCCTTGGGCGCCGACCCCCGGACCCAGGGCACCGGCCGCTCGAGCCGCGGTCGGGACCCGGGTCGGATCCGAGCGGTTCGGGCACGTCAACGAGAAGTTGACAAAATCTATGGGAAGTCGGCCGCTGCCCTGCGGGCCGCCACCACCGCGCTGGAGCGGGCGCTCCGCTCGGATCCGGACTGGATGGCGCGTTATGCGGCCGCCGGGCTCGCCGTGGAGACCCTGGCTCAGGCCGCCGATGCCGATCCCGGCGGCCGGTATGACCTGGCCCGCGCCGCCTGCGCCGACCTCGCCGGACTGCCGCCGGCGTCGCTGCCGGCGCCGGTGGCAGCGACGCTGAGCCGGCTCCGGGCCGCGTTGCGAGCGATTCCCGGCCAGCAAAATTGAGCCAGCTCCGCTCAACAGGGTCTTGACGGGTGGGGTCGGCGAGCCACAGGATGTGAGTCCCTGTGACTCAAGCCTGGGGGATGTCGATGCCTCGCTCTCGTGCCGTCTGGCGGAACCGGAACGCCGTCCTGTTCGTGGCCATCTCGCTGAGCTGGGGCTTCGCCGCGAGCGTCATGATGCTGGTAGCCGGCATCTGGGTGTTGACGCTCTCCGGGTCCAGCAGCCTCGGCGCGCTGGTCAACTCCTGCCTCTACCTCCCGGTGGCGTTCGGCCCGGTCCTCGGTGGCCTGGTGGACCGGTTGCCCCGCCGGCCGACGATGATCTCGACCTGCCTGGCGACCGCCATCGCGATCGCCTCGTTGCTGGCCGTCGGCTCGGCTGCCGAGATCTGGCTGATCTTCGTGGTGATGCTCGGGTACGGGGTGAGCTTCGTGCTGCTCGGCGCCGGCGAGTCCGCGCTGCTTCCGGCGGCGCTGCCGGCTGAGCTGCTGGGCGAGGTCAACGGGACGCGGACGAGCGCGCAGGAGGGCATGAAGCTGGTCGCGCCGGCGGCTGGGGCCGGCCTGTTCGCCTGGGGCGGCGGCCGCCCGGTTGTGCTGCTCACGGTCGTGGCCCTCGCCGCGACCGCGGGTCTCTACGCCGCCCTGCGGCTGCGGCCCGGCGCGTCGCCGGCCCACGCTGCGGTGCCCGCGCGGGCGGCCGGTGAACCGGCGACCGCCCCCGCCCGGCCGACCACGCCCTCCGGGGCCGGCCCGGGAAGGCCGACCATGTCCTCCGGGGCCGCCCCGGCCCGGCAGACCACGTCCTCCGGGGCCGGCCCGGGAAGGCCGACCATGTCCTCCGGGGCCGCCCCGGCCCGGCAGACCACGTCCTGCGGGGCCGGCGAGGACCGCGCCCGGCCCGGTCGCCGGCAGTACGGCGGCCTGCGGTTCCTGCTCGGCACGCCGGAGCTGCGGCTGGTGGTCCTGGTGTCCGCGGCCTGCATCGCGATGTCCGGCCTCACCTCGGCCGCGCTGTACGCGGCCGTGACCACGGGTCTGCACCGGCCACCGGCCTTTCTCGGTGTGCTCACCTCGGCCCAGGGACTCGGGTCGATCGTCGGCGGCCTGCTGGCCGGCCGGTTGATCGCGGCGCGCGGCGAGATGGCCGCCGCGGGCGCCGGCGCGCTCGTCTACGCCGGGGGCGTGGCCGTCTGGTCGCTTCCGTGGTGGCCGGCGCTGGTGCTGGGGAGTCTGCTGGTCGGTGTGGGGCTGCCCTGGACGCTGGTGGCCGCGACCACTGCGGTGCAGTTGCGGACCCCCGGGCGGCTGCTCGGCCGGGTCTCGGCCAGCGCCGGAACCCTGCTCTTCGGCCCGGTCGCCCTGGCCAACCCGCTCGGCGCAGCGCTCGTCCTGGTGGATCGCCGGTTGCCGCTGCTCGCCGTGCCCGTCGGCGCGCTCCTCGCCGGAACCGTCGCCCTGCTCCGCTCCGGGCCACCGCGGCGTGCCGCCGGGCTCACTGGTACGCCAGCGACGTAATCCGACCCCGGTAACGTCGCTGGCGTACCAGTGAGCCTCGGGCCGGTCCGGCCTGGCCCGTCGGGCCGCCCCGCCGGGGCGGCTCGGCCCGCCGGTCCGGCCTGGCCCGTCGGGCCGCCCCGCCGGGGCGGCTCGGCCCGCCGGTCCGGCCTGGCCCGTCGGGCCGGCCCGCCGGTCCGGCCTGGCCCGTCGGGCCGGCCCGCCGGGGCGGCTCGGCCCGCCGGGGCGGCCCGCCCCGGCGGGCGGGGCGGGCCGTCAGGCGGTCGCGGCCGACCCTGCGCCTGCCTAGTCGCTCGGTTGGCCTGGGGTTTTGTCGGGATTGCGACCTGGCCGATCGGCGCGTGTCGGGCGCCGAACCTCCTACGCTGCCTGGTGTGTTCGACACACTTCGGCAGGACTTCCGGGCAAATCCGGATGACCAGCTGGCCCGGCTGGTCCTCGTCGTGTTCCGCTTCGGGCAGTGGACCGCGGCCCGGCCGACGGTCGCGCGCCGGATCTGCGGGCTGGGCTACCGGTTGCTCAACCTTCTCGTCCTGCGTCTCGGCGTGAACAGCGACCTGCCCCGCGAGCTGAGCTGCGGCCCGGGGCTGCGGCTGTTCCACCCGTACGGGCTGATGCTGCACCGGGGCGCGCGGCTGGGCACGGGGGTGCGGCTCTACCACCACGTGACCATCGGCTGCCGGGACCACTCCGGGGAGCCCGTCCTGGACGACGGGGTGGTGGTGGGGGCCGGCGCGATGATCCTCGGCCCGGTCCGGGTCGGCAGCAACGCCCGGATCGCCGCGGGGGCGCTGGTGCTCGACGACGTACCGGCCGACGGGCTCGCGCTGGGGCCCCGGGCCACGATCCGCGGCCCCGTCGCCGGCATGGTCAGATCGGCGCCGCCGGCGGGTCGGTGACCGCCGGCAGGGTGGTGACCGCCGGGTCGGTGAGCTCCGGCGGGTGGGTGACCTCCGGCGGGTCGGTGACCTCTGCCGGGTCGCGGCGCGGGGTCGGCCAGCCGGGCTGGCCGTAGCCGACCCGCAACACCATCTGCGGTACGCCGGACCGACCGAGCGCCCGCCGCAGCTGGTCCCGGGCGTCCGGCACCTCGATGGGCTGGGACAGCATCGAGGCGGCCAGCCCGGCGTCGGTCACGGTGAGCAGCACGTGCTGCAGCGCCTCGCCGGCGGCGATCTGGTCCCCGGGGGTGTCCCCGGTCGAGCCGAGGACAGCCACCAGCGGCTCCGGTTCGAAGTCCCGGCCCGGCGCCCGGGGGCGGCGCCCGAAGGCCCGCTGCGGCAGCAGGTCCTGCGGCTCGCCGGGCGGACCGCCGGCCGCCACCGGCACACCGTCCGCGGCCCGCTCGTGCCGGATCCAGGCCGCCAGCTCCGCCCGGTACGCCGGATCGCGCTCCAGCACCCGGTTGGCGTTCCGGGCGATCTCGGCGAACGCGTTGACCGGCCCGGCGCCGAGCACGAGCTCCAGCCAGGCGCCCTCGGCCCGGGCCGCCGCCGCCAGCCGCCACCGGACGTCGGCGGGGACCGGATCGGCGAAGAAGGGCGCCCGGTTGCTGTACCGGCGCGGAATGGCCGCGTACAGCTCCCGTTCCCGCGGGCTGGCCGGGCGGGGCCGGTCGGGGGTCAACCGGGCCACCAAGTCCTCGTCGTGCGGATCCGGCCGCCGGATGACCAGGGCCGGGGCGCCCGCGGCCGCGAGGGCGAGCCGGAGGTTGAACACGGCCGCCCCGCAGGCCAGCCGGGCGCCCCAGTCGGTGGGGTCGGTGGCCGGCAGCCGGCGCGCCGGGTCGACGCGTACCTCGATCGCCCCGTCCCGCAGGGTGAACCGCCAGGGTTGGCTGTTGTGCAGCGATGGCGCGCGGATCGCGGCCGGCACCGCGGCGCGCAGCTCCTCTGTGGTGTAGCCGTGGACCGCCATCACGCCTCCCCGCTAGGAAACCGTCCGGACCTCGATCACCTCGTCGGCCGCCCGCCGGGGCACCGCCGGCAGCTCGCTGGCGCTGCCCACGCCGAGCCGCACGGCCAGGTACGGCTCGCCGAGCCCGGCCAGCAGGTCGCGCATCAGCCGGCGCGGCCAGGCCAGCTCGATGGCGTCCGAGAGCGGCGCCGCGGAAAGCCCCTCCAGCACGGCGCTCAGCAGCAGCGCGGAGAGCCCTTCGCCGGCCGCGAGCCAGCCGGCCCGGTCGTCGGCCGTACCGAAGAGGATCACGAAGCTGGCCCCGCGGTCGAAGCCCGCGCCGACCTCCAGGCCGGGTTCGACCCCCGGCGCGTGGTCCCGGACCGGCACCCGGCGGGGCGCCTGCCGGACCGCCACGCTGGCCGGTACGCCGTCCCCGGCCGTGGCCGGCCGGTTGGTCCAGCGCGCAAGTTCGGCCCGGTAGGCGGGGTCGGCCAGCTCGGTGGCCGCCGCCTGGGCGGTGACCACGGCCAGCATCGGCATCTGGTCCCGGCGTACCTGATGCAGGTCGACGCCCTCGGCCGTGACGGCCGCGCGGAGCCGGTCGATCGCGGCGGCCGGCACGGGGGTGTCGGCGAAGCCCCGTCGGTCGGTACGGCGGCGCGGGATCGCGGCCGCGAGCGCCCGCTCCCGTTCGGTGGGCTCGTGCGGGCCGGCGATCCGGACCCGGGCGACCAGGTCCGGATCGGTCGGCTCCGGGAACCGGTCCACCGCCGCCCGGTGACCCGCGGCGGCCAACGCCACCCGGGCATGGTGCAGCGCCGTACCGCAGCTGATCGTGAGCAGGCGTCCGTCCGGATCGGTCACCGGCAGCGCCCGCGAGCGGTCCGCGCGCAGCTCCAGCAGGTCGCCGTCGACCCGCCACCGCCAGGGCTGGGTGTTGAACACCGAGGGCGCGTGCAGCGCCCGCCGGGCGGCGTCGGCGAGCGGTCCGCCCTCCGTCGGTGTCCACCCGGTGCCGGTCGTCGCTGACATCGTGCCTCCTCGGTCGCCGTGCCCGTCCACCACCACGATGCGGCGCGGAGGTCCGGCCCGGGCAGGGTCGAAGGGCCCGTCGGCGGGCCCGTCCGACCCGCCGGGGCCCGGGCGAACCGGGACCTTCGGCCCCTGTGCCCGCGGGGTGGTTGCGGGTACAAACGGGGAATGATCCGCGTCTTCCTGCTGGACGATCACGAGGTCGTCCGTCGTGGCCTGGCCGACCTGCTCACCAGCAGCGGTGACATCGAGGTGGTGGGCGAGTCGGGCTCGGCCGTGGCGGCCGCGGCCCGGATCCCCGCGCTGCGACCCGACGTGGCGATCCTGGACGCGCGGCTGCCGGACGGCAACGGGATCGACGTGTGCCGGGACGTCCGCGCGGTCGACCCGACCATCAAGGGCCTGATCCTCACCTCGTACGAGGACGACGAGGCGCTGTTCGCGGCGATCATGGCCGGCGCGGCCGGGTACGTGCTCAAGCAGATCCGCGGCACCGACCTGGTCGACGCGGTCCGCCGGGTGGCCGGCGGCCAGTCGCTGCTCGACCCGGCCGTCACCCAGCGGGTGCTGGAGCGCATCCGCAGCGGCGTGGAGCAGCCGCGCGAGCTCAAGGCCCTCACCGAGCAGGAGCGGCGGATCCTGGAGTACGTCGCCGAGGGGCTGACCAACCGGGAGATCGCCACCCGGATGTTCCTGGCCGAGAAGACCGTGAAGAACTACGTGTCGAGCGTGCTGGCCAAGCTCGGGCTGGAGCGGCGTACCCAGGCCGCCGTGCTGGCCACCCGGCTGCTCGGCCAGCGCCACTGACCGGCGCGTGACGCCCGCCGGCGGCGGTCCCGCACGCCGCCGGGTCGGCCGCGCCGGGGCGGTCGCCGCCGGGGCGGTCGCCGCCGGCGCGGCCGCGGTCAGCCGGCGGACCCGCCGCGTACGGCGGAGGTGTCGATCACCTGGTCGGCGGCCAGGCGCGGGGTGTGCGGCGGGCCCGCCTGGTCGGGGTCGGCGATGCCGAGCCGGAGCACGAGGTACGGGTAGCCCATCCCGGACAGCGCCCGGTGCAGGATCTCCCGGGTGACCTCCACCTCCACCACCCAGCTCAGCGGCACGACCGAGACGCCCAGGCCGGTGGCGGTGAGCCAGGCCGCCGACAGCGCCTCGCCGGCCGCGAACCAGCCGCCCGGCTCGTCGTCGTCGCCGTAGAGCAGCCCGTACGTGGCCCGCCGGTCATGCCCGGGGCCCATCGGCAGCGACCCGGGGCCGAAGTCCCGGCCGGGCACGGTGGTCTGGGCGGGCTGGTCGGGCAGCACCTCGGCGGGCAGCCCGGTGCCGGTCGGGGCGGCCCGGCCGGTCCAGTAGGCCAGCTCCTCGCGTACCTGCGGATCGTCCGCCTCGGTCTCGGCGGCCCGGCTGGCCGCCGCCGCGAGGTCGAAGATCTGGTCGGCGTCCAGGACCTGGAGGTGCGCGAACTCCTCGGCCGCGCGGCGGATGGCCTCGATCGCGGAGGCCGGGACGGGAGTGTCGCTGACCGGTCGCCGGTCGGTGTGCCGCACGCTCATCGACTGCACCAGCCGCATGGCCCCGTCGGCCGGGGCGTCGTGGCCGGTGGGCACGAGGCTGGCCAGCAGGTCCGGCCGGGCCGGATCCGGCAGCGGCTCGACCCGTACCTGCCAGCCCTCGGCACGCAACGCCAGCACGGCGTGGTGCAGGGCGGTGCCGCAGCTGGTCAGCAGCAGCCGCCCGCCGGGGTCGATCGCCGACAGCTGCCGCTCCCGCACGGCGTACAGCTCGAGCCGGTCCGGCAGCACCCGCCAGCGCCACGGCTGGGTGTTGTGCACGCTGGGCGCGTGGCCCGCCGCGGCGGCGGCCTGGGCAAGGGCGGTGGCGACGTTTCCGGCGACCACCGGCGGCACCTCGGTCATCGGCGCAGACCTCCTCGTCGTACCCGGGCCGCCCGCCGGACCGCCGCCTGCCGCGCCACCCGCCGGACCGGTCCGGACTCCCGGCCCCTGCCCTAACCTAGTCCGTGCCCTGCCCGCGGCGCAGGCGTCGACCGACCCGGGTCGGTGGGACCTTCTTCCCACGGCCCCCCGGCCGCCGCCGATCGCGTGTCGGCCACCGATCCCGGGGCCGCGCTTCCCGGCGGCCGGCGTCGCCGGCCCGGGTGATCAGGGGCTGCATCGCGACAATCGGGCCGGAAGCCCCGGTGGCGTCCATGATCACCCGGGTCTCCGCCGCGGCGGACAGGAGAAGACATGAGGGATCCTGCCATTCCGGCTCGGTGACCCGGTCGGCGTTGCGACGATCGGGACATGAGGGCGCTGGTGTACGGGGGCCCGGGCCGCCGGTCGTGGACCGAGGCCCCGGACCCGACGGTGGGCGATCCCACCGACGCGCTGTTGCGGATCGACACCGTCACGATCTGCGGCACCGACCTGCACATTCTCGGCGGGGACGTGCCGGAGGTGCGGCCCGGCCGGATCCTCGGGCACGAGGCCGTGGGCACCGTGCTGGAGGTCGGCTCGGCGGTGACCTCGGTACGCCCCGGCGACCGCGTGCTGGCCTCCTGCATCTCCGCCTGCGGCCGGTGCCGGTACTGCCGCGAGGCCCGCTATGGCCAGTGCCGGTCCGGCGGCGGCTGGGTGCTCGGGCACCTGCTCGACGGGGTGCAGGCCGAGCTGGCCCGGATCCCGTTCGCCGACCTGTCGCTGTACCCGCTCCCCGACGAGGTGACGAACGAGCAGGCGGTGGTGCTCGCCGACATCATGCCCACCTCGTACGAGGTGGGGGCGTTGAACGGCCACGTGGCGCCCGGGGACACGGTGGCGATCGTCGGCGCCGGCCCGATCGGGCTGGCCGCCATCCGGACGGTCCGGCTGTTCTCCCCGCTGCGGATCGTGGTGGTGGAGTCCGCGGCCCCGCGCCGGCGGGCGGCCGAGGAGTTTGGCGCGGACGTCGTGCTGGCGCCCGACAACGGGGTGCGGGACCGGATCGAGGCCCTCACCGACGGCCTGGGCGCGGACGTCGTGCTGGAGGCCGTGGGCCGGCCGGCCACCTTCGAGCTGTGCGCCGAGCTGGTCCGGCCGGGCGGCCGGCTGGCCAACATCGGCGTACACGGCGAACCGGCCACGCTGCACCTGGAACAGCTGTGGATCAAGGATGTGGCCTTCACCACCGGGCTGGTCGACACGTACTCGATCCCGACCCTGCTGTCGATGGTGGCGGCCGGCCGGCTGGACACCTCCGGGTTGATCACCCATCGGTTCGCCCTGGACGACATCATGACCGCCTACGACGTCTTCGCCGATCCGGCCGGGAGCGGCGCGCTCAAGGTCGCCCTGAACCGGGCGTGATGGCTGGCCCCGAGCCGGGCGGGCCGCCTGAACCCGGCCGGCCGCCTGAACCCGGCGGGCCGCCTGAACCCGGCGGCCCGGCTGGACCGGGTGGGCCGGCTGGACCGGGCGGGCCGGGCGAGCGGTCGGACCACGCCGTCCGGTGCGGCCCGCCGGCGGCGCCGGACCGGTGGCGGCGCTGGTCGGAGTGGACCCCGCTGGTGGTGCTGGTCGCCGTGGTGGCCGCCGGCGCCGGGCTGTGGCTGGCCGGTGCCCGGCGGCCCGCCGAGTTGGTCTGGGCGGTCGCCACGGCCGGCACGCTGGCCCCGACCACGTTCTTCGTGCTACGGGCCCTCTGGCGCCGCGAGTTCGGGGTGGACGTGATCGCGGCGCTGGCCCTGGCCGGCGCGCTGGTGGTCGGGGAATACCTCGCCGGCGCGGTGATCGCGCTGATGCTGGCCACCGGCCGGACCCTGGAGGCGTACGCGGAGCGGCGCGCCACCCGCGACCTGCACGCGCTGCTGACGCGGGCGCCCCGCACCGCCCGGCGACGGGCGGCGTCCGGGGAGGTCGCCGTGGTCGACCTGGCCGAGGTGCGCGCCGGGGACCGGCTGCTGGTGGCCCCCGGCGACGTGGTGCCGGTGGACGGGGACCTGGAGGAGCCGGCCACCCTGGACGAGTCGGTGGTGACCGGCGAGTCGGCGCCGGTGGAACGCCGGCCGGGCGAGCGGGTGGGCAGCGGCGTGCTCAACGCCGGCACGGCGTTCGGGCTGCGGGCCACCACCACCGCCGAGCGGAGCACGTACGCCGGGATCGTCCGGCTCGCCGAGGAGGCGACCCGGCGCACGGCGCCGATGGTCCGGCTGGCCGACCGGTACGCCGCCGCCTTCGTGCCGTTCACCCTGCTGGTGGCCGGGGTGGCGTGGGCGGTGTCCGGCCAGTTCCTGCGGGCCGTGGCCGTGCTGGTGGTGGCCACGCCGTGCCCGCTGCTGCTGGCCATGCCCATCGCCATCGTCTCGGGGCTGTCCCGGGCGGCCCGGCGGGGGGTGTTGGTCCGCGACGGCGGATCGCTGGAGGTCCTCGGTCGGGCCAGCACGCTGCTGGTGGACAAGACCGGGACGCTGACGGAGGGCCGGCCCCGCACCGCCGGCGCGGTCACCGCGCCGGACCGGGACCCGGACGAGGTGCTCCGGCTGGCCGCGTCGGTCGAGCAGCTGTCCACCCACGTCCTGGCCACCGCCGTGGTACGGGAGGCCCGGGACCGCGGGTTGACCCTGACCGTGCCGGCGGAGGTCATCGAGGAGCCGGGGCAGGGCGTACGCGGGCGGGTGGACGGCCGTACGGTCCGGGTCGGGCAGCTGGCCGGTACGCCGCCGGAGTGGGCCGCCGGGCACCGGCGGGCCGCCGAGGAGGAGGGCACCTCGATGGTCTGGGTCACCGTCGACGGCGGCGCGGTCGGCGCGTTGCTGCTCGCCGACCCGGTCCGCGCCGACGCGGCCGCCACCACCCGGCGGCTGCGCCGGGCCGGGTTTCGCCGGCTGGTGATGGTCACCGGGGACCGCCCGCGGGTGGCCGAGCGAGTGGCCCGGGAGGTGGGCGTCGACGACGTGGTGCCGCACTGCTCGCCGGCGGAGAAGGTGGACCGGGTCCGGACCGAGTCGGACCGGGCGGTCACCGTCATGGTGGGCGACGGGGTGAACGACGCACCCGCGCTGGCCGCCGCGCATGTGGGGGTGGCGATGGGCGCCACCGGCGCCACCGCCTCGGCGGACGTCGCGGACGCCGTGCTCACGGTCGACCGCCTGGACCGGCTCGCCGACGCCGTGGAGATCGCCCGGTACGCCCGGCGGATCGCGGTGCAGAGCGCGCTGGTCGGGATGGGGCTGGCCGTGCTGGCCATGCTCGTGGCCGCGGCCGGCCGGCTGCCGCCGGTGGCCGGCGCGTTCCTGCAGGAGGGGATCGACGTGGTGGTGATCCTCAACGCCCTGCGCGCGCTGCGTGCCGGGGTCGGCGCCGCGGCGGACTGATCCCCGGGCGACGGTTTCTGGCCGGTCCTGGCCTCAGGGTTTGCGGGCCACCCCGCCCCAGACGGCGACGTCCCGCGGGTGCGCCGGCTCGGCGCCCGGCTCGGGACGCCACTCGCTGACCGGCACGATGCCGGGCGGCACGATGTCGAGGCCGTCGAACAGCGCCGCGAACTCGGCCCGGTCCCGGGTCCACACGTCGGAGCGACCCTCGTCCCGCATCCGCCGGTGCGCCGCCTGGTGCTCGGGCGGCGAGAAGTCGACGGTGGCGTGGGTGGCCACCAGCCAGCTGCCCGGGGGCAGCGCGGCCAGCAGCCGCCGCACGATGGGCCGCGCGGCGCCGTCGCCGGGCACGAAGTGCAGCACCGCCACCAGCATCAGCGCCACCGGCCGGGACAGGTCCAGCGTCTCGCGCAGCGCCGGATCGGCCAGGATGGCGTCCGGGTCCCGCAGGTCGGCCTCGAGGTACGTGGTGCGGCCCTGCTCGCTGCTGGTGAGCAGCGCGCGGGCGTGCGTCATCACCAGGGGATCGTTGTCCACGTAGACGATCCGGCTCTCCGGCGCGATCCGCTGGGCCACCTCGTGCGTGTTGTCGGCCGTCGGCAGCCCGGTGCCGATGTCCAGGAACTGGCGGATGCCGGCCTCGCCAGCCAGGAACCGCACGGCGCGTTGCAGCATGGCGCGGTTGGCCCGGGCCCCGATTCGTACGCCGGGAAAGCGCGCGGCGAACTCGTCGGCCGACTCCCGGTCGGCCGCGAAGTTGTCCTTGCCCCCGAGCCAGTAGTTGTAGCGCCGCGCCGGATGCGGCACCGACGTGTCGAGGACAGCCCGCACAGGATCGTGGTCAGCCATCCCGCCATGCTAGCGGCCACCCCGGCCCGATCTTTTGGATCTTGGACCGAAACCGTTAGCAGCTAACGGTTTCGGTCCAAGATTCACCTGGCGGCGCCGCCGGGCTCGCGGACGACGGCCACCGGGCAGTGCGCGTGTTGCAGGAGCTGCTGGCTGACCGAGCCGAGCAGCAGCCCGGTGAAGCCGCCGTGTCCGCGGCTGCCGACCACGGCCAGCGTGGCCGAGCGGCTGCGCTCGATGAGCGCCTCGGCCGGCGCCCCGGCCACCACCTCGGCGCCGAATTCGAGCCGGCCGGCCGCGGAGCCGGCGACCAGCTCGGCCAGCGCCGCCTGCGCGGTGGCCAGCACCGCGCCCGGATCCGGGTCCGCTGGCCGTCCCTCCGCGACCCGTAGGGCGCGTACGACGTGCAGCGGCAGGCCCCGGACGGCGGCCCGGCGGGCGGCGAAGTCCAGGGCGCGCAGCGAGTGTTCCGAGCCGTCCACCCCGACCAGGACGGGACCGGCCGACGGAGGCCCCGCCGCCCCGGCCGGCGCCTCTGCGCCGGCCGGCGCCGCCGCGGCCGCCGCGCCGGCCGTGCCCGCCGCGCCGGCCGTGCCCGCCGCGCCGGCCGGGCCCGCCGCGCCGGCCGTGCCCGCCGCGCCGGCCGTGCCTGCCGCGCTCGCCGGGCTCGCCGGTGCGACAGATCCCGGCGGCTCGGCCGCGGTCGCGCCGGGCGGCGTTTGCCGGACGAGGACCACCGGGCAGTGGGCGTGCGCGGCCAGGGTGACGGCGGTGGAGCCGGTGAGCAGCCCGGCGAAGCCGCCGTGGCCCCGGTTGCCGAGCACCAGCATGGCGGCGCCGGCCGAGCTGTCCAGCAGGCGCATTACCGGCGGTCCGTCCAGCACCTCGGCCGTCACCGCGACGCCGGGGTGGTCCCGTCGTACCTCGTCGATGGTGTCGGCCAGCAGGCCGGTCACCCGGCGGCGCGCCTCGGCGTCGGCGCCCACGTCGGGCGCCGCGCCGAGCCCGATGCCGGGGCCGAGCCAGCTGCGGACGGCGAGCCACTCGAACCCGTACTCGAGCCGCACCGGGGCGCCGGTCCGCTCGGCCTCGTCCAGCGCCCAGCGCAGCGCCGCCCGGGCGTCGGGGGAGCCCTCGTACCCGACCAGGATCGTGCCGCTCGCCATCCGTCCCCCTCGACTCAGGCTGGGGTGGCCCCGACCGCGCCGCCCCAGCGCCACTCGGCCACCAGCGGCGCGTCCTCGCCGTACCGCCGGGTGTGGTCCCGGCAGGCCTGCCGGGCGTCGACCATCTCCTGGCGCAGGTGCGCGGCCCGGGTGGCCAGCCCCGGCACCCGGTCGATCACGTCGATGACCAGGTGGAACCGGTCCAGGTCATTGAGCATGACCATGTCGAACGGCGTGGTGGTGGTGCCCTCCTCCTTGTATCCGCGCACGTGCAGGTTGTGGTGGTTGGTCCGCCGGTAGGTGAGCCGGTGGATCAGCCACGGATAACCGTGGTACGCGAAGATGATGGGCTTGTCGGTGGTGAAGATGGTGTCGAACTCCCGGTCCGGAAGCCCGTGCGGGTGTTCGCTCTCCGGCTGCAGCCGCATCAGGTCCACGACGTTGACCACCCGCACCTTGAGCTCCGGCAGGTGCTGCCGAAGCAGGCCGGCGGCGGCCAAAATCTCCAGCGTCGGCACGTCGCCGGCGCAGGCCAGCACGACGTCCGGCTCGGCGTCGGTGTCGGTGCTGGCCCAGTCCCAGATGCCCAGCCCGCGCCGGCAGTGCATGATGGCGTCGTCCATGGACAGCCAGTTCGGCGCCGGCTGCTTGCCGGCCACCACGACGTTGATGTAGTGCCGGCTGCGCAGGCAGTGGTCCATCGTGGACAGCAGGGTGTTCGCGTCCGGCGGCAGATAGACTCGGACCACCTCGGCCTTCTTGTTGACCACGTGGTCGATGAAGCCCGGGTCCTGGTGCGAGAAGCCGTTGTGGTCCTGCCGCCAGACGTGGCTGGACAGCAGGTAGTTCAGCGAGGCGATCGGCCGGCGCCACGGGATGTTGCGGGTGGTCTTGAGCCACTTGGCGTGCTGGTTGAGCATCGAGTCGATGATGTGGATGAACGCCTCGTAGCTGGTGAACACCCCGTGCCGCCCGGTGAGCAGGTAGCCCTCCAGCCAGCCCTGGCAGAGGTGTTCGGACAGCACCTCCATGACCCGGCCGTCCGGGGACAGCTTGTCGTCGCCCGGCTCGGTGGCGCCGAGGAAGGCCCGGCCGGTGACCTCGAACGCGGCGTCCAGCCGGTTGGAGGCCACCTCGTCCGGCCCGAACAGCCGGAACCGGTCCGGGTTCGCGGCGATGACGTCGCGCAACCACGTGCCGGTCGGCCCGACCAGGCCGGTGACCGGCTCGCCGGGCTTCTCGACCGGCACGGCGTAGTCGCGGAAGTCCGGCAGCACCAGGTCGCGCAGCAGCACCCCGCCGTTGGCGACCGGGTTGGCGCTCATCCGCTGGTGCCCCTTCGGGGGCAGGTCGGTCAGCGTGGCCACCGGCCGGCCGGTGGCGTCG
This sequence comes from Plantactinospora siamensis, assembly GCF_042434095.1. Classification (NCBI taxonomy): domain Bacteria; kingdom Bacillati; phylum Actinomycetota; class Actinomycetes; order Micromonosporales; family Micromonosporaceae; genus Plantactinospora; species Plantactinospora siamensis. The sequence continues at coordinate 6,293 of NZ_JBHLUE010000024.1, read as the reverse complement.
AACAGCTCCTCCGGGTGGTAGCTGCGCAGCCAGCGCTCCAGCTCGGCCAGGTGCTCCGGGTTGTCGCGTACGCCGGCCAGCGGCACCTGGTGGGCCCGGAAGGTGCCCTCCACCAGGTGTCCGTCCACCTCGTGCGGACCGGTCCAGCCCTTCGGGGTACGCAGCACGAGCATCGGCCAGCGCGGGCGGGTCACCGGCCCGCCGCCGCGGGCGTGCCGCTGGATCTCGCCGATCTGATCGAGCGCGTCGTCCAGCGCGGTCGCGAGCGCCTGGTGCACCTCGACCGGATCGTCGCCGGCCACCACGACCGGCGAGTAGCCGTAACCGTGCAGCAGCGACCGCAGGTCGTCCTCGGGAATCCGGGCCAGCACGGTCGGATTGGCGATCTTGTAGCCGTTGAGGTGCAGGATCGGCAGCACCGCGCCGTCCCGGGCCGGGTTGAGGAAGACGTTGGACAGCCAGCTCGCGGACAGCGGGCCGGTCTCCGCCTCGCCGTCGCCGATCACGCAGGCCACCAGCAGGTCCGGGTTGTCGAACGCGGCGCCGTACGCGTGCATGAGCGAATAGCCCAGCTCGCCGCCCTCGTGGATGGAGCCGGGCACCTCGGGCGCGACGTGGCTGGGAATGCCACCGGGGAAGGAGAACTGCCGGAACAGCCGGGCCATCCCGGCCTCGTCCTGGCTGACCGAGGGGTACCGCTCGCTGTACGTGCCCTCCAGCCAGGTGTTGGCCACGATGGCCGGTCCGCCGTGGCCGGGGCCGGTGACGAAGATGGCGTTCAGGTCCCGGCCCACGATGACCCGGTTGAGGTGCGCGTACAGCAGGTTGAGGCCCGGGCTGGTGCCCCAGTGCCCGAGCAGCCGGGGTTTGATGTTCTCCGGCCGCAGCGGCTCCCGCAGCAGCGGGTTGTCCAGCAGGTAGATCTGGCCGACGGTGAGGTAGTTGGCCGCCCGCCAGTACGCGTCCAGGCGGCGCAGTTCGTCGTCGGTCAGCGGCGTGCGGGTGCGTGCGGCGGTGTCGCTCTCCATCAGGTCGGACCTCTCCGAAGCGGGGGGTGTGACGCAGCGGGGACCAGCCTGCCGGCGACCGGGCCGGGCGGGCCAGGGTCGAAGGTCCCCGCCTGGCGGGCGCTCGGCCCGCCGCGGTGGTCCTACCCCTGAATGTAGAGTTCGTGCCCCGGCCGGGCGATCAACACCGGGGCCGTGCAGTGGTAGAGCAGCGCCTGGCTCACCGCGCCGAGCATGCCCCGCCACGGCTGCTCGCCGCGGGCGCTGGCCACCACCAGCGCGGCGCCCTCGGTCTCGGCCACGATCACGTCCTTCGGGTCGCCGGTGCGGATCCGCAGCTCGACCGGCACGTCGGGGCGGCGCTCCCGGAGCGGCCGGACGGCCTCCTCGACCTGCAGCGTGGTCCGGGCCTCGGTGCCGGCCGGATCCTCAACCGGGTCCCAGGCGCGCACCACCCGCAGCGCCGTGCCGCGCCGGTGCGCGGACTCGAAGGCCAGGTCGAGGGCCTGCATCGAGCTGGCCGACCCGTCCACGCCGACCACCACCGGTCCGGCCGGGGGGACGGTTTCCCGGGCCACCAGCACCGCGCAGCCGGCCCGGGCGGCGACCTGTAGCGGGGTGGCGTCCACGGGCACGCACTCGCACCGGCCGAGGCCGCCGTCGCCGATCACCAGCATGGCCGCGGCGCCGGATTCGCGCAGCAGGATCGTGACGGGTGGGCCCTCCAGCAGCGCCGCCGACACCGGGACGTCGGGGGCGGCCTCCGCGCCGCACTCCACGGCCTTCTCGGCGATCACCTCGGCCGGGTCGCGCAGCTCCTCCGGCGGCTCGTACGGGTCGGGGCCCCAGTTGAAGGCGTGCACGACCCGCAGCGGCCGCTCGTGCAGCTCGGCCTCCCGCGCAGCCAGCCGGACCGCCGCCATGCCGAGCGCGGAGCCGTCCACGCCCACCACCACCGGCGGCACGTCGCGGTCGGCCGGGCTGCCGGGCGCCGGCATGGCCGCCGGGGTGGCGATCCACGCGTCGGGCGGGCCGGCATCGGTCACCACGTCGCGTACCACTCACCCACCGTAGCCAAGCGGGGCACCGCGGCGGGCCCGGTCAGCGGAACTGGAGCCGGTTGACCGCGTCGAAGGCCCGGCCGCCGAGCAGCCGCCGGGTGTGCACCATGGCCTTGGCGGCGGCCGTGACGACGTACCGGGTGCGGGGCCGGGGGGTGGTCACGGCCCGCTCGATCACCGCGGCCACCGACTCCGGCGGCGCCGCGAGGAGCCGGTTGGCGTACGACTTGCGCATGGCCGCGTCGACCGTGGCCACCATGTCCCGGTACGGGCCGTCGGGCCGGGTGCCCAGCGACTCCCCGGCGATCGCCTCGAACCCGGTGCGGATGAGCCCCGGCTCGACGATCGTCACGTCGATGCCGAACGGCCGGACCTCCTGGCGCAGCGCGTCGGAGACGGCTTCGACGGCGTACTTGCTGGCGTGGTAGTAGCCGCCGCCGGGAAAGACCAGCCGGCCGCCCATGGAGCTGATGTTCACGATCCGGCCGTGCCCGGCGCGCCGCATCCCGGGCAGCACCAGCTGGGTGAGTCGGGCCGGGCCGAAGACATTGGTCTCGAACTGTGCCCGCACCCGGTCGAGGTCGGCCTCCTCGATCGGGCCGTACTCGCCGTACCCGGCGTTGTTGACCAGGACGTCCACCTGGCCGTGCCGGGACTCGATCTCGGCCACGGCGGCCGCCATCGACGCCTCGTCGGTGACGTCCAGCGGCAGGGTCCGGGCGCCGGCGTCGGCCAGGTCGGCGATGGCGGTGAGCTTGCGCGCGGTGGCGTAGACGGTGAGGTCGCGGCGCCGGGCCAGCCGGGCGGCCGCGGCGCGGCCGATGCCGGACGAGGTGCCGGTGATCAGGACGGTGGTCATGGTGTCACTCCGTTTCGCGGGGCAGACCGGCGGCGATCAGCGCGAGCCCCTCGCGCAGCAGCCGGCGGGGGGTGTCGGGGTCGGTGAGGTCGGCCTCCAGGCCGCGGGTCAGCGCCACGGCCAGCTCGGCCACCGACCGGGCCCGGTCGCCGGCGTCGCGGGCGAGGGCCGCGGTCAGCACGTCGACCAGGTCGGCCGTGTACGTCCGGACCAGGTCACCGGTCAGCCGGGTGCTCGCGTCCAGCAGCTCGGCCGCGTGCGGGCTGTCCCGCCATAGTCGCAGGGTGAGCTCCAGCTTCGTGGCGAGAATCGCGTGCAACCGCTCCGGCAGCGGCAGGTCGCCGGCCGCGGCCGTCCGGGCGGCCGCCAGCGCGTCGTCGAACAGCCGCCCGGCGAGCCGCCGGTAGGCGTCGTCCTTGTTGCGGACGTACTGGTAGACCGCCGGGCGGGACATGCCCGCGGCGGTGGCGATGTCGTCCATCGTCGTACGCCGTACGCCGTGCCGGGTGAAGCACTCGTACGCCGCGGCGAGGATCCGGTCCAGGCGTTCGTCCGACATGCTGACAATCCTTGCATAGAATGTCAGCGCGTCAAGGTGGCCTCCGTCACGGCCGTGGTGAGGTTAGGAAGGGCCCCTTCCTATACAAAAAGCGATAACAAGGGGCCCTTCCTTTCAGGCGCGGTGCGCGGGGGGGCGGGCGGTGACGCGGAGGAGCGCGGTGGTGGCGTTGTCGGTCCCGCCCACCGTGAGGGTGTCCGCCACGAGCTGCTGGGCGACGTCGTCCAGCTCCGCGTCGCGGCCCAGCTGCCGCCGCAGGCCGTGGTAGTCCAGCTGGTCGCTGACGCCGTCGGTGCACAGGCAGTAGACGTCCCCGGGCAGCAGCGAGACGTTCAGCAGGTCCGGCTCCGGCTGTTCCGGGTGGCCCGCGTACCGGGTCAGCTGGTAGCGGGCCGCGGCCGCCTCCCGGGAGTCCGCCGGGTACCAGCCGTGCACCACGCCCAGCCATGCGGTGGTGTGGTCGATGGTGAGCAGCTCGAGCAGGCCACTGCGCAACCGGTAGACCCGCGAGTCGCCGAGCTGGATGATCCACGCGTCCCGCCCGGTCGGCCCGGCCAGCAGGGCGGTCAGCGTGCAGCCGGTCAGCGTGCCCAGCTCCGCTCCGGCGCGTACCACCTGGTCCTGGACCTCGGCCACGGCGGCGCGCAACACGTCCGGTCCGGGCGCCGGGGCGGCGGCGTGGATCTGCCGCACCAGCGCTGCCATCGCGGTGGCCCCGGCCACCGTGCTGCCCGGTCCGTCGCCCATGCCGTCCGCGACGGCCAGGAACGGCCGGTCGTCGTCCACGTGCAGCACGTCGAAGTTGGCCGGGTAGCGGTTGCCCACGCAGGTGTCGCCGGCCACCTCCAGCCGGCGGCGCCCCCGGTCGAAGCGCCGCACGGTGCCGGTCGTGCCGGTAGCCGGTTGCATTGGGCCAGTATGGCGGCTTGTGTCCCGGCCAGGCCGCACAAACCACCGCGGTCCCGCCGGGTCCGCTGGTCCGGCGGGTGGCGGCGCGGCGGTCCGGCCGGAAATGATGGGGGCATGGCTGATCCGGCGATCCTCACCGTCGACGACGACCCCGCCGTGTCCCGGTCGGTGGCCCGGGACGTGCGACACCGGTACGGCGAGCACTACCGGGTGGTCCGGGCCACCTCCGGGGACGAGGCGCTCGGCGCGCTCCGGGAGATCAAGCTGCGCGGCGACGACGTGGCGCTGCTGCTGGCCGACTACCGGATGCCGGGCATGGACGGCCTGCAGTTCCTGGAGGCCGCCATGGACCTGTTCCCGCTGGCCCGCCGGGTGCTGCTGACCGCGTACGCGGACACCGACGCGGCGATCGAGGCCATCAACGTGGTCGACCTCGACCACTACCTGCTCAAGCCCTGGCATCCGCCGGAGGAGAAGCTCTACCCGGTGCTGGACGGGCTGCTGGAGGCGTGGCAGGCCGTGCCCCGGTCGCCGGCCGGTGAGGTGCGGGTGGTGGGGCACCGCTGGTCCGCGCCGTCCTACAAGGTGCGCGACTTTCTCGCCCGCAACCTCGTGCCGTACCGCTGGCTGCTGAGCGACGACCCGGAGGGCGAGCGGCTGATGGCGGCGGCCGGGGTCGGCCCGGACGACGTGCCGCTGGTAGTGACCGCGGAGGGCAAGTCGCTGGTGGCGCCCGGCCCGGCCGAACTCGCCGCGGAGGTGGGGTTGGCCACCGCGCCGGCCGAGGAGTTCTACGACCTGGTGGTCGTGGGCGCCGGCCCGGCCGGCCTGGGCGCCGCCGTGTACGGCGCCTCCGAGGGGTTGCGCACCGTGCTGGTCGAGGGCCGGGCCACCGGCGGCCAGGCCGGGCAGAGCAGCCGGATCGAGAACTATCTCGGCTTTCCGGACGGGGTCTCCGGGGCGCAGCTGACCGACCGGGCCCGCCGGCAGGCGCTCAAGTTCGGGGCCGAGATGCTCAGCACCCGCAAGGTGGTGGGGCTGCGGATGGCCGGCGCCACGCGGCTGGTCGAGTTCGACGACGGCAGCTCGGTGGCCGCGCACGCCGTGGTGCTGGCCACCGGGGTCGCCTACCGGATGCTCGACGCGCCCGGGCTGGCCGAGCTGACCGGCCGCGGCGTGTTCTACGGGTCGGCCTCCACCGAGGCGCCGGGCTGCGTCGACCAGGACGTCTACATCGTCGGCGGGGCCAACTCCGCGGGCCAGGCCGCCATCTACTTCTCCCGGTACGCCAAGCGGGTGCACCTGCTCATCCGCGGCGACGACCTGGCCCGGTCGATGTCCCGCTACCTGATCGACCAGCTGGACCGGAACGACCGGGTGCAGGTGCACCCGCACACGTCCGTGGTGGGCGGCGCCGGCGGGGAGCACCTGGAACGGCTCACCCTGTGCGACGCGCGGGACGGGCGGCGTCGCGAGGTCGACGCCTCCTGGCTGTTCGTGTTCATCGGGGCCGAGCCGCGCACCGACTGGCTCGACGGGGTGCTGGCCCGGGACCGGCGCGGCTTCGTGCTCACCGGCCCGGATCTGCTGGTCGAGGGGCGCCGCCCGGCCGGCTGGGCGCTGCCCCGCGACCCCTACCACCTGGAGTCCAGCGTGCCGGGCGTGTTCGTGGCCGGCGACGTGCGGGCCGACTCCGTCAAGCGGGTCGCCTCGGCCGTCGGCGAGGGCGCGATGGCCGTCTCGCTGATCCACCGCTATTTGGAGGCCCAATAGTGAGCGCGAGGAGCTGGCCGGTTTTGCCAGCCCCGCAGTCGCGAACGAAAGGATTGCCGTGAGCGCGAGGAGCTGGCCGGTTTTGCCAGCCCCGCAGTCGCGAACGAAAGGATTGCCGTGAGCGC
>NZ_JBHLUE010000023.1:0-19798 GCF_042434095.1 Plantactinospora siamensis | reverse complement strand
GCGCACTCTTCTTCCGCCGATCGGTCGGGGTGGCCAACGCGTGGGCCGGTAATCGCGACGTCGGACGTGCCAGGATCCTGCTGTGACAGCGATCGAGATCGTCCAGGGCGACATCACCCGTGAGCATGTGGATGTCATCGTCACCGCGGCCAACGAGTCGCTGCTCGGCGGTGGCGGTGTCGACGGGGCCATCCACCGCGCCGCCGGCCCTCGCCTGGCACAGGCCGGCGGCGCGATCGGCCCCTGCGAGCCGGGCGACGCGATGGCGACCCCGGCGTTCGACCTCGACCCGCCGGTACGGCACGTCATCCACACCGTCGGGCCGATCTGGGAAGGCGGTCACCACGGCGAGGCCGATGTCCTCGCCTCCTGCTACCGACGCAGCCTGCAACTCGCCGACACACTCGGCGCCCGGACCATCGCCTTCCCCGCGATCGCCACCGGCGTCTACGGCTTCCCCGCCGACCAGGCCGCCCAGATCGCCCTGGCAACGATCAGGGCCACACCGACGGCGCTCCAACGGGTACGACTTGTCGCCTTCGACGAAGACACCCGTAAGCACCTACAAGCGGCAGCGGTACGCACCGACTGACACGCACTCATTTGCCGCTCTGGGCTTGTCACGATCCGTGATCGGAGGCCATGGTTGCGGATGGTCGGGGTGTCTCAGCGGTGCTGGCCGGCACGCAGCATCTCTACCGTCTTGGCGACCCGCTGGGCGCGGGTAGTGTCCCGTTTGGTCTCACTGATCCAGCGGACGAACTCCTTGCGATGCGAGTATGTCAGCGAGTCGAAGGCTGCGCGGGCCTCGGCATCACCGGCCAGCACAACGGCGAGATCCAAATGACCACTCCGCCGACGCCTCCCGGCACGCCGCCGCCCGACTCCCGCACCTACAGCGAAGCCGTGGCATGACCAATCCGGAGCCGGGCGTCAACATCCCGCAAAGAGCCGAACGCGTGCTGCTCAACGCCGCCTTGCACGCCACCGGCGCCGAAACCGGCTTCTGGGACGACAGCGGCCGCCCCGCACCATAGCCCGACGACATCGAGGACTGGACCGCCGACACCCGCGAATCGCCAGCCCCTGAACCGGGACAGCCGCCGTTCTGATTACAGGGCGTCCCGACCAGGCCGTGAGGGCTGCGCTTGCTGGCTAGATGTTCGCCTGGTCGTTCGCCCTGTCCTCGGGCCGAACCCACTCACGAGCCACCGGCATCTCGCACTCGGGTTCCTCGTCGTCGACGAGGCCGATCGCGAATGGGAGCTGGCATATCGCATGCCGACGCCCTCATGCCGTTCGGCCGCAGCAAGTTCGCCGAGAACCTCGACAAGCCGTTGCCGCTGGTCGTCGGACAGCTCATAGGTGAACGTCGCACCGTTCTCCAGCACGCTCACCGCCACGTCCAGTTCGACCTCTTCGTCTGGACAGGTGTCCAACCACCAGGACAAGTCGACGAAGAGCTCCGCAGCGACCCTCAACGCCGTCTCTTGCAGGCCGCCGGACGCGAGCCGACCACCTTGCCGGTCCTGGAGCTGCTGAGAGAACCAGTCGAGGCTTTGCCGGAACGCGGTCAAAGCCCCCGCGTCGACACAATCCGCCGGATATTCGCCGAGCCAAGCGAGCGAGTCGGCCACGACGCGCTGAAGCAGACCGGCGAGCCCTGCATCACCATCAGTGCTCACGATCGACGACCCTACCCACCTCACATCATCAGGTGGATAGGACGGCCGGTCCCATTACATGAGCCCAAGCCAGGGGAAATACGTGAGCGTCAACAGTCCTCGGGCACCTCCACACTACGGACTGCCAGGTCGGCGGAAATGTCCACCTCGTACGCCGATCCGATGGTCAACCCCGCCTGCTCCCGCGCCGCACGAGCCAACCCGATCAGGTTCTCCCCGCCCATGCGGGCCAGCCGCAACGGCAGGGTCACCCCGTTGACAACGACCCGCACCGGGAACGCCTTACGTCCCTCGCCCACCGCGGAAACCTGCTCGTCTGAAAGTACGAACGCCGCGGCCGGTCCGCGCGGCTGCAGCGTCAAGGTCAAAGTGAGGATTTCGCCCATGGTGCGACCGTAGCCACCGGCGACCACGGCACGCCAGCGGGCGTCTCGACCCAGACGCGAAGGCCGAACCGCCGGCGATCAACACGGGACCGACGGGCAACCCGCGTCCGCTTCTGCCGCGGACCGGCACGTGGTCTGCCGGCGGCCGTCAGTGTCCGTGCTGCTGTTCGGGCACCTCGTCGGCGGTGCTGTCCAGGCTGGCGTCGAGACCGGCGGCGATCTGAGCCGGCAGCGGGTAAGCATGTTCGACAGGCAGGTGAGCTGCTGCGGCCTGTTCGTCACCGCCGCGCAGGAGGTCCCTTACGCGATGAACGGTGGCGGTGATGTCCGTGATGGCCACCGTCCAGTCATCGACGTATCGGTGGACGGCCACGCCGGACAACCCCAGCTGCAGAGACCGGTACGGCAACGCCGTCAGCTGCAGCGATCGTTCCGGATCCCACTGCACTCGGACGGGGCTGATTTTCATCTGCCGCGACCAGGTCGCCTTGTCACCGTGCAGGTCTCGGTCGTAGTGGCTCAGGCAGGCTCGCGTCAGCGCCCACTCAAATCCGTCGCGCGTGATGTCGATGGACAGGACGCGTTCCTGCCCCGGCTTGGTGGCCCAGCCGCAGCGGTACATCATCCACAGGAACGACGGCTTGATCCACGTCATCCGGTCTCGCTTGAAGGGGGCCACGAAACGGCCGGCTGCCACCGCTGGCAGCGCGATGTGCGGGGGATACGCCTGGTACACGGTGATGGTGTCGGCCGAGTAGCGGGCGCGGACCTGACGGGCGGGAACGGACACGACGTGATCCTCACCGATCGGAACTCGACCGTTCAACCGAGATTCCGCACCACGCCAGCGCCACGCCGAAATGAATCCGCGGAGGCACCCGCATCTGCCGCCGCTCCGTAACGGCGTCTCCCTTAAGCCCCGAATCGGCGTAGACGTATTCGAGCCCTGTTGGATACCGTCACGCGGTGGCGGAATGCAGGCGGTATCGCTACGTCGGTCCGGCCGAGGTACGAGACCGGACCGCGGTGGACGTCGTTGCCGTGGACGGGTCCGCGTCGCTCGATGGTTGGCTGGCCGGGCGTGGTGGTGGGGAACTGGCCGAGCCCGTGACATTTGTCGTTGATCTCGATGGTGTGCTCAGGTTGGCGCCGCGTCGTAGCGAACACGTCGTCCTCGCCGACGGGCGGCGGGTTCTCGCCGCCGGTGAGATGAGCTTCGCCTCCACCGGCATGGGTTGGCGCGTGGTGGCGGTGACCAATCAGTGGACCGGCTATTGCCCCGATCCAGACTGCTGGCCCGCCGTGGCCAGCGCTCTCGACCGCGTCGGCGTACCGCATCCTGGTGGCTTCACCGACCGGGTCACCTTCCGTTGTTGCCCAGGCTGCGGTGAGCGCAATATCGTGCGCGACGAGGACTTCACGTGCGCCATGTGCGGCGGCGCCCTACCCGCCCAGTGGAACTTCGCGTCCGAGTGAAGGGGTCCGGACCTGTCGCGCAGCGGGCGAACCTTCACCCCTGGTGCCAGCGACTCAGTCCTGATGGCCAATGAGACGTAGCTTGATCTGGTGGTTGTGCGGAGTGTGACCGATCACCGTTCCGCGCACCACCGTAGCCACGAGGGGAAGCGCGATGTCGTGCGACATCGCTGTGATCTCCGCCAGGCCCACTGCGTCCGGCACGCCAGCAATTTCTACGAATACGCCGAACGCCGGTGACCAGGGTCCCGGCAGCGGTGCCCAGCGCGGCCGCGGTCACCAGAGGCTGGAACCGGGCGAAGTGGCGTCGGAACACCCCGAGACCGTCTCTGGTCCGGCCGACCAGGTCGGTCGCCGGGTCGTCGGGCAGCTCGTGCGGGCGCAGCACACCCAGGGCCAGCAGGCCAGCCCGAACGGCTCGATCACCTCCCGCTTTAGCCGTAGGGAGTCGGCGTCGACGACGGTGGCGCTGATCCGGCCGTCGGGTCTCCAGGCGGACCGGCGGCTGCTCGAGGTGCAGTGTGACGATCTCCTCCAGGAACGCGACGCCCGGGTGTCACGCTTGGTTGGATCGCGGGCCGCGACTACCCGGCCCGGGCCGGCTGCGACCCGTACGACCCAGCTCGGATCGAGGCCCTCGCCGCTCGGCACGTAGCGCTCCGGGGGCGCCTCGGGATGCCGTGCAGCTGTCGGCACTGCGACTCGGTGGCCGGCCGGACGTAAGCCCCTGTGGGCGCCAGGATTCGGCCAGGTTCCCGCAACCGCGCGTTGACGATAGATTGATCAGCAATATATGTTGCCCGCGTGACTGAAATGCGCGAGGCCACCTTTCTGATCCTGACTGCGCTAGCCGACGAGCCGCGCCACGGTTACGGGATCATCCAGGATGTCGCCGTCCTGTCCGGCGGCCGCGTCACCCTGCTGCCGGGAACCCTCTACGCCGCACTGGACCGGCTGGTGGCTCAGGGCTGGGTCGAGCTCAGCCACGAGCAGGTCATCGACGGCCGGCTGCGCCGCTACTACCGGCTGCGCGCCGACGGCCGCACCGCCCTCGCGCGCCAGACGGAACGGCTGCGCCAGTTGGCGTCGGCCGCCGAATCCCGGCTGCGCGCCCTACGGCCCGAGCTCGCCTGACCCCGACTGCCGCAGCGTCCTGGGAGAATCCATGCTCCGCTGGCTACTGCTGTCCTACCCGCGCGACTACCGCCGGAAGCGCGGCGCCGAAATCCTCGAAACGGTGCACGACATGGCGCCAACCAGCCGGGGTCCGCGTGTGGCGGCGAATCTCCTACGCCACGGCCTGCGCGCCCGCCTCGGGCGACCAGCCAGTCGCACCGTGGGGGTCTGGGCATCGATCTTCACGGTGGCCTGCGGTCTGTTCGCCGCGTCCTTTGGCATCTGGCTGACCTGGCTCGGCTCCCGCCCGCTCGATCACAACGAGCTTGCCGCGGCTGTCGGTCAGCTCTATCCGGACAAGCAGGTGAGCCACATCGACAAGGATGATCCGCCTGCCGTGTTCATCATCTACGGCAGCCCGCTGAGCTGGAACTCCGTTTCCGACCTGCTGCTGGGTGACGGCGGCGAATATTCGCTGGCCGGACTTGGAGCGTCTTTCGAGCAACTGCCGGCCGATAGCCGTCCGCTCGTCCTCGCCGGACTCCGGCAGCGGCTCCAAGCCGCCGGATGGACCTATACCGAACCGGTCTACTCCAACGCGTACGACTGCATTCCCGACGACCCGCGATGCGACCCCGTCTCGATACCGTCCGACATCACTGTGTCCGCGCAGCGTGGTGACAACGTCCTTGATATACACATCAACGCCGACAACACCACGCCGGTCATGGACTTCGCCATGACCCGGTCGACCCCCTGGAGCGCGTATCCCGTCAGCGTCATCGCCTTCGTTCTGGGCACGCTGAGCGGCTGGTGCCTGTTCGGCTGGGCCAGCCGACGCACGGAAGAGGGCCACCCGCTGGCCCAAGGACTGGCGAAGTTCCTGTACGGCTTCGCGATGTTCCTGTGGTGGGCACCGATCCTGCTGAGCGCGCCGCAGATGCTCTCGCACCACCTGAGCGAGCCGCATCTGCGCTGGCATCCACTGTGGGAATGGCTCGGCCAGCCCACCATGTCGCTGCCGTTCCTGCTCGGCTGCCTCATGCTGACCTTCGCACTGGGCCTGGCCGCGCTGCCCTACCGTCAGCCAGCCGACCAAACGCTCGCGCACGATTGACGCCGCAGCAGCCAAGGTGAAGTGTACGGATCTGCCGGCGACCACGGCCTTGACCCGCTCTCCGCAGATCGGGTGGATATCGAGCGGTACGTGCGCTGGCTGCAAGACGTTCGCCGGTACCAGCCCTCGACGGTGTCCCGTCGGCTGTCGGTCGTGGTCGGGTTCTATCGGGTCGGTGTAATCGACGCGGTCCTGGAGCACTCGCCAGCCGATTACGTCCGCCCTGTCGGCCAACCCGAACGGCTTCGCCCAAGTCCCCTCTTGGGCCTGCTCGGCTTACGAATCTTCGAAGCCTGCGGGTCGACCATCGCCGACCTGGGAAAGGAACACGGCCACCGGGTCCTACGGGTGCGCGGCACGGGCGGCATGGTTGTGCTCGTCCCGCTGCCACCCGCGGTCGCCCGAGCCATCGACCGGGCCGTCAACCAGCGCACCGCCGGGCCGCTCTGCACAACACCCACGGTCGGCGGATGGACCGACACGCCGCCACTCGTCGGCTCAAGCACCTGGCCCACCTCGCGGGGATCCGGATGCCGAGGATGCACCTCCCCATGCTGCGCCACACGTTCGTGACCACCATGCTCGACGCCGGCGTCAGCCTGCGCGACGTGCAGATCGCCGCTCGCCACGCCGACACCCGTACCACCATGCGCTACGACCGAGCCCGCACGAACCTCGACCGGAACCCCAACTACATCCTCGCCGCCTACATGGCCTCCGGGGCGTAGCCAGCGCTCGCGGCTCTGCCGAATTGAGGGCGTCCCCGTTATCGTGCTTACGTGACCGCAAGATCTGCGTGGAGCAATGCTGGCGTGGGCGTGGGTGTCCTGGTGGTGGGTCTCGTTGCCGTCTGCGCCGGGGTCCTGGCCTGCGGTGTCGGGGCGTGGGTCTTCCTTGGACCGGTGAACTACCTGGGGTGCGGCACCGAGCGGCCCAACCATGTTTCTGAGGCCGATCTCATCGGCACCTACGAGACCCGGGATGGCGCTCGTATGGAACTGAAGACGGGCAACATGCTGGTTGCAACCGCGCTTGCCAGGGACTCCGACGGCGCACGGCTAGATCTTTCTGGACCCGGGACGTGGACCCTACAGTCCGGCCATACAGGCGCCGGCGACATCGATCTGAGCCTGACCGCGAAGGGGAGGCCGGGCTACCTTACATCCTTGTATATTTCTGGCAGTCGAAAGCAGCCTTGGATGTACTGGTTCGACGGCGACCCGGACGGATGCAACCTGTATCGCTTCAACAGGGTTGCATGACCTCGTATCGGAAGCGCCGACAACAGACGCGCCTCATTCTCATCTGCCGCCGAGCGGGCGCGCTGGCTAGTACTCCAACGTCATTTGGCTTGTCTGCGCTGGTAGTGGGATCGGCGGGCTCGGGCTTGGGATGTTCGTCGCCAGAGCGACCAGTGCAGGATGTGCTCTGGCGGTAGCGATGTGGCGAGGGCGAAGGCGTTGAGGAGCCGGCGGATTTCGGCGACGGTCAATGCGATGATCTCCGGGCCGGTGTGGGGCTGCTGTGCGGTGGCGGCGAGGAGGGTCAGGACGGCCAGGGCGAGCATGGCCAGGGTGATGAACCGGTGCCAGCCGGTCCAGCCGCGGACTTGGTAATGGTCCAGGCCGACCTGGCCCTTGCCGGTCTGGAACAGCCCCTCGATGCTCCAGCGGGAACCGGCGACACGGACGAGGGTGTGCAGCGGGACTGGGCGGGATGACCAGCACAGGTAGAAGGCCAACTCGCCGGTGCTGCGGTTGCGGCGGATGAGTAGCCACCGATACTCACCCGGGCCGGTGGCGGTGGTGATCCACGCCCACAGGTAGTCGCGGGAACCTTTCGCCCCTGGCCCGCAACTGTGCATCTGCCACTCGGCGGTGGGGATCCGCTCGGCGAGTTCGTCAGCGCGAATGGGGGTGCGGCCGTCGTTGATGTACACGCGTCTGTCGCAGCCGATGGCCAGGGCGTAGCCGATGGTGTGGTCTTCGAGGTCAGCACGCAAGTTGGGGTCGGCGCCATAGACCTCGTCGCCGGTCACCCATCTGAACGGGACATCAGCCTCGAGCGCAGCGGCGATCATTTGCCGGGCCAGGGCGGGTTTCGTGGCGAACTCGACCTTCTCCGGGACGCCGGCGGCGGTGAGCCGGTCAGGGCGATCGCACCAGGTCGTCTCCGGCAGGTAGAGCCGACGGTCGATCAACGCCCGCCCGGTGGGCGTCACGTAGGCCAGGAACACCCCGACCTGGCTGTTCTCGACACGCCCCGCGGTGCCCGTGTACTGCCGCTGCACCCCGACCGAGCACACGCCCTTCTTCAGGAACCCCGTCTCGTCAGTGACCAGCACACCGTCGGGGTGGCCGAGCTGCTCGATCAGCCAGGTCCGCACGTCGTCGCGGACGGCGTCGGCGTCCCACACCGCTGTGCGCAGCAGCCGCTGCATCGCCTGCGGATCAGCGTGACCAGCCCGCTCCGCAAGCGACCAGCAGGTCTTGCGTTCTGCGTCCGACAGCAGCCCTTCCACGAACTGCCCGGCGGTCCGGCGTGGCTCCGCCCGCACGAACCGATCAGCGACACGCCTCACCGCTCGTCCAGGATGACCCGCCACTGATCAAGGTTTACGCTGTGGCCCGCGGCCACCGCGCGATCTTCGGTTGTCCTCACAAACCATCGATGATCAACGCGGTGGCTGCCCTCATGCCCACGCCACGCCCAGCACGAAGCCATCCGAAGGTTCGTTGGCTTCGGCTGGCTGCCGCGTCACCGTGCGACAAGAATGACGAGCGTGATCAGCGATCTTCTTGCTGAACTGGCCGAGACCTTGGACAGGACGACTCGCGTCCGCGTCTTCGACTCAGTCGGGCCGGGTGAACCAACTCGCAAGCGGCGCAACCGTCCTCCGGCCCTTGCTGACCAGCATGACCCAGAGGCGCTGATGCAACTGCGAGCAGCGCTGGCACCGCGACCAGACAGCAAGATCATGGCCTGGATGCAGTGGCCCGATCTATGGCTCGAGCTGCTCGGACATGATCATGCGCGGTTGACCACGATCGGTCTCCTTCGCCCCGGCTGGCTCAGGCTGGAAGTTAACGGTGACCTGGAACTGCGGAACCCAAAGGCCATCGTGCAGTGGTTGACCCGCTGGGCCCCCACAGCAGCGGCATCGATCGCCGAATGAGGCCATCTCGTCCGCCGCTGACCCACACAGAGGAGGAGGCCAGCCGCCGAAGCCAAGTGGCGTTGGAGTACTAGGCGGCCTCCTTGAGAGGAAGCCCGGTAGACAGGTCGGGGAGCGGAATGGGAGCAGCCGGATGCGCTGAACGGCACCGAACAGCACCCAACGGCACTGGACCGCACTCAACTGCAGCCACCGCGACCTGCAGGTTCGCGTTTCCGCAGTTCAGAGTAGTTGGCCCGTCCTGTTTCACGAGACGCACTCAACGGCGCTGAACAGCGGTCAACGGCACTCTATATCGCCTGGTAGGAGAGTATGCGCAGATCACGGCGGTAAGGACCTCGCAGGCGCCCTGGGCTTTCGGATGGGAGCAGGATGGGTGCAGACCGGCGAAGTGGTCACCACGCACGAAGTGCTCACCGACGCTGGGGAAGGGCCTGAGGTCCTGACCTGCGGCGATGTGGATGCATCGGTCGGTTGTGAGCGCCCAGGAAACTCCGAGGTGGTCATTTCGCGGTCGTTAGTCGTTTGGCAGGGCGTTGCGGAGGACGGTGGGATGAAAGGGGCGTGGTGAGGTCGCCGGCATGGGTAGCCTGCGGCGGTGAGCACACCATCGGGCGACTACACGGCGACGCTTCCGCGAAAACGTATGGGCGCCGCGGTTTTGTTCACCGATGCTGCCGGGCGGGCTCTGCTGGTTGAGCCCGTCTACAAGGACTATTGGGAGATCGTCGGCGGGTGCGTCGATGCCGACGAGTCGCCCCGCCGGGCGGCGGTCCGTGAGGTCAAGGAGGAGTTGGGCAAGTCGATCGTCCCCGGCCGGCTGCTGGTGACCGACTGGGTGCCGCCGCGGCCGGGACGTACCGAGGGTGTCATGTTCGTCTACGACGGTGGCGCCTTGGACGAGCTGGGCACAGCTGACATCCGGCTGCCGCCGGACGAGTTGCGCGGCTGGGCCTGGTGTGACCAGGATCAGATTCGGGAACGGATGTCGGAGCTGCTGGCCCGTCGGGTGATCGCCGCGTTGTGCGCTAAGGCCGAGGGCACGATGTTCGACCTGGAGAATGGCTTTCACGCGCATTGACATGCGCCAGCGGCGCGCGCCCTCGCCAGGGTGCGCGCCGTCTTACTGTTCAGGCTGCCTTGTCCCAGCGATCGACGGCTACGGTGCCGGGTCGGATGGGTGCCACGTCGGTGACCGGTCCGGCCAGAAGGGTGCAGCCCCCGGAGCGGTAGAGGCTGTCGTGGATGCCGTCGGCGTACAGCAGCCCGGTCAGGTCGGCGCGGGCCTTGGCGATCGGGTGGGTCCGTTGGAACCCGGCCGCCCCGATCAGCGGTGCCAGGTCGGCGACGGCGCGGACGGCGGTGTCGACACCGGCGGCTTTGCCGACCCTGGCAGCGAAGTCGGCGTGCGGATGTGAGTTGGCGGCCAGGCGGCTGGTCGTGAAGGTCGCCAGGAGCGCGGCGGTGATCTCGGCGTGAGTGCGGCCGAGGACCACCAAGGCGTTGTCGCGTACCCGGGGCAGCACGCCGACCCTGATCTTGGCGGCCAGGGCGCCGGTGACCAGGGTGTGTGTCCCGGCAGCGGTGCCCAGTGCCGTCGCGGTCACTAGAGGCCGGAACCGGGCGAAGTGGCGTCGGAACACCCCGAGACCGTCTCCGGCCCGACCGACCAGGTCGGTCGCCGGGTCGACGGGCAGCTCGTGCAGGCGCAGCACGCCCCAGGACCAGCCGGCCAGCCCGAACGGCTCGATCACCTCCCGCTCCAGCCGTGGGGAGTCGGCGTCGACGACCGTGGCGCTGATCCGGCCGTCGGGGTCACGAAAGAACACCACGAACCCGGCGGACTCCATCAGCCGCGACACCCAGCACTTCTCGCCGGTCAGCCGCCAGGTCCCGTCACGGCGGACGGTGGCCCTGGTGGTGATCTCCTGGATGCGGGAGCCGCCGTGCCGTTCGGTCGCGGCGATCCCGACCAGTTCCCCGGCGGCTAGCCGCGCGGCCCAGCGCGTGGCGGCTTGCGGGGTGCCCTCAGCCAGGATCATCGCGCCGTGTCCGTCTCCGGTGGCGTCGCGCAGGTCCAGGTCGTGGAACCCGGCGGTGAACTGCGCGAGGGCCTGCCAGATCAGCCCGGCCCGCCCGGCCGGGGCGCGGTGGCTACGACGGGCGAGCTCGCGCCGCAGATTGAGCAGCCACCGCGACCAGGCGGGCGTGTCCTGCGGCGCCGGCGGGCTCGCGCACAGGCTGCCGAGGTCGCCGGCCAGACGGTGCAGGTCCTGCCAGCCGGTGTCGTCGATCTCGGGGACGCTGGTGCGCAGCGGGTCGAGCCAGGTCATCGCGCTGGTCACAGGGTCACCTCGCCGCGCTGGGTGGCGGGCACGCCGTAGACGATGGCGCGGGCCCGCACGTCCTTGGTGACGACCGATCCGGCGCCGACCAGGGCGTGCTCACCGACGTTGACACCGGCGAGGATGACCGCGCCGGAGCCGATCTTGCAGCCGTAGGCGAAGCTCGGCGGCAGTAGCGGTGGTTCGTTGTCGGGGTCGCGCCAGATCAGCTCCTTGTCGTTGATGGTCCGCACCCCGGCGCCGATGAAGGCCCGGTCCGCCACGACGGTGTCCGCGGTTAGGTGGGAGCCGGGCGAGCAGCGCACTCCGTCGCCGACGGCACAGTCGCGCTCGACGGTCAGGTTCGCCGCGAGCTGGCTGCCAGTGCCGACCGTGACGTTCGTGCGTAGCAGAGTGTTGTGGCCGACGGTGGTGTCATCACCGACGCTGGCTCCGGCGTAGACGGTGGCGCCGGCGCGCAGCACCACCCCGGACCCGATCGTGGTGGGCGCGCCCGTGCCCTGGTAGACGCGGCGCACGGCGTAGCCGTACTCCGGCTCACCCACCGTCGCCCGGTGCCCGATGTGGGTGTCGTGGCCGACGCTGGTGCCGCCGTGCACGACCGTGAACGCGCCGACGGCGACCCGGTCGCCGAGCACGATCGGGCGGATCGTGCCGAGCATGTCGACGGGCAGAAAGACCGCCGACGGGTGGATCTGGCAGCCGTCGCCGAGCTCCAGCAGCCCGGCCCGGATCAGGTCGGTGACGGTGATCGGGATGTCCGGTGTGCTCAGGTGCATCATCGCGGGACTCCTTGTCTCGCCCTGGTGGATGCGCCCAGCACACCTGCCCGCCCGACCGGATCGAAGACCTCGCCGGGCAGGGCGCAACCTGCTTGCACGACCCGCAAACATCGGTCACGCTCAAATTCTCGCCCTCGTGGATGGAGGTGCCCGATGAGCACCCGGCCCGCGTGGACCACGATGCCGGCCGTCGCGCAGGCGGCCAGCGACGGCGACTACGGCGCCGTGTTGCGCACCGCGCGGGTGGCGGCCGGGCTGAACCTGGAGGACGCCGCTGCCTTGGCCGGGTTCTCCGCTTCGACGCTGAGCCGGATGGAGACCAAACGCAATCGCCACTGGGACGTGCGCGAGCTACGCCGCCTGGCCGAGGTGTTCGCCATCCCGGCGTACCTGTTCGGGCTGTCGCGATCGACCTTCGACATTGGCGCCGATAGCCTGGGCGCAGGTGTCGATGAGGATGGTGACTCGATGCGCCGACGCGACCTGATCGCGACGACCACCGCCGCGGTGACCGGGGCGCTGGTCCTGCCCCTGGACCAGGCCGCAGCCGCGCATGGCATGGCCGACACCGTCGAGGACGTGCTGTTCGGCAGGGTCAGCGCCGCGCCGATTCCTGGCAATCAGCTGGCCGCGCAGTTGGCCGCCGCCCGCGCCGACTTCCGCGCCACCCGTTACACCCAGCTCGCCCGCCGCCTGCCCCGGCTACTCGCGCAGGCCATCGCTGGGCGTGACGCCGCCACCGTCGACGAGGTGCCGCTGGCGGCCGGCCGTCTGGCCCAGGCGTACAACGTGGCCACCCAGCTGCTGATCAAGCTGCACGACAACGGCATGGCGTGGGCCACCGCCGACCGGGCCGTGCAAGCCGCCTCTGGCGGCGACGACCCGATGGTGCTGGCCGAAGCCCGACGTCTGGCCGCGACCGTGATGCGCCGCACCCAGCACCGCGACGGTGCGCAGAAACTCATGCTCGACACCGCCCGATCGCTGCAGGCCGACACCAGCCTGCCCGACGCCACCCACACCGCCCTCTACGGCCAACTGCTGGCGACGGCCTCCTACACCGCGGCGGTACGCGACGACCGCGAGACCGCCTGGACGCTGCTCGGTGAGGCCGAAGACGCCGCCCGCCGCGTCGGCGGTACCAACGCCGACCGGTTCAACATGCTCGAACTGGCCGTCTACAAGGTCAGCGTGTCGCGGGTGCTCGGCGACTACGGCAGTGCCGTCGACTACGCCCGGCTGGTCGACCCCACCCGCATCGTCTCCCCCGAGCGCCGCGCCCGGTACTGGGAGGACACCGCTCTGGCGCTGCACGGCCGAGGTCGCCCGCAGGCGACGTTCCAAGCACTGCTGGCCGCCGAACGCGACACCCCGCAAGAGGTCCGCTTCCGCCCATGGGCCCAGCAGCTCATCACCGACCTGCTGACCCGCGGCCACAGCCTCCCGGGCGTACGCGAGTTCGCCAGCCGCGTCGGCGTTGCCTGACCCGTCCCGGCACGTGCGCCCACCGATCCGCTAATGCGACAGAGCCGCTTGCCTACCCCGTTGCCTCCTTCAGTTTGAATCCCGGACCAAGATCGAATCCCGGATAACGAACTGAACTGAAGTCTCTTACGGGCGCCGGAATACTCGTAGTCGACGGAGATCGTGAACCAATCCGGAGACCGATTTTTACCCGATCTCCCTGGGTGAGGGTGTGGCCACCACCAACAAAGGGAGAAAACGATGAAAAGCCAGGGTGCGATTGTGAAGCCGTGCGGCTGCCTGGCCCCAGCGACCGGGCGGACGCTGGGCAAGAGCTGCTCAAAGCTGCCGAAGCCTGACCCATGGGAGTTGGTACTTCCAACGCTCCAGCGGAATCTGCTTGGACAGGCCGAGCGGGTACGCCGCGGCGGGTACGCGTCGGAAGCTGCCGCGTCCACGGCCCGCGACGAACTCCTGATCCTCTCCCGCGAGCCGCAGGCCGGACGGTCACCCTAGCCTTCTGATCCGTAGCTGCCGGGGTTGAACCCCAGATTGGCGAGCACCTCGACGAGGACAGCCTGCCTGTCGGACTGCGGCCCGGCGACGGTCATGCCCTTGCCCTCGCAAACCTGTTGGTCCTCCAGCTCCGCCACGATCGCGAAACACTGGTCGTACACCCGCTCGTAGCGAACGAGGTGCGGCGCCAGGTCGGCGTACTGAATGCTGGTCAGGAAGAACCGGTGCACGATCGCATTCCGGTACTCGTAGAGGTCGACGACCTCGTTCATCAAAGAAGCTCGCGACCTCGTACCACTGCGGTGGCTCGGCGGGAGGCGCGCGATCCACTGCCGGGTCCGGCTGACATCCCGAGCCAGTAGCGCCTCGAGCAACGTCTGACGCGCGGCCGACGAGTCGTCTCCCGGGTTCGGCTCGACGCTGAGCAACAGGCCCGTCACGGTGCTTCGCCACACCCGTTCCCTGGCGTCACCGCGATTCGGCGCCTCCTCCGGCAGACCTGCCCGGGCCAACGCCCGCAGGTCGTAACTGGTAGCGCTGGGTGACGGGCCCGCCACCTCGGCGCACCTCCGTGTGCAACGACCAAGGGGGCGTCGACGGCCGTGCGCGACGCCCCCTCGGTCGTCGCCCGTCACGGCGTGACGCCCAGCATCAGGGCGATGGTGCCGACCGTGGCCATCAGCAGGCAGGTGCCGGGGTGCATGCCGATCGAGATCCGGATGTCCCGCTTGCGCCAGACGAGCCAGACCGCCGGGAACAGGAAGATGATCTTCGACAGGACGGTCCACGGCGACCAGAAGTGGTACACGGAGAACAGGACCGTGTTGAGCACGGGCGCTCCCCAGCGCAGGTGGGCGATGCGGGGCAGCAGGAATCCGCGGAAGTAGTACTCCTCGATCAGCGGCAGGCTGAACCCGGTCAGCGGGAGGGAGATCAACATCGTGGTGATCAGCATCGAGCGGGGGTATCCGTCGATGTAGGTGGTGGCGCTGCCACCCGCGCCCTCGAACGGGATCCAGGTGAAGAAGTGGTCGAAGACGAAGTTGTCCAGTGGGGTGAGCGACAGGGACACCACCGTCATCCACACGATCAGCCCGGCGATGAGGGCAGTGATCTTCCCTCGGGAGATCGGCCTGTTCATATAGGCCAAAACTCCTCGTAGCGAGAATCGGCCGGTACGCTGACGGCCCAGCCACAGCAGGCCGAACAGGACCGGTACGAGCACCACGACCAGGGCGATCGCCCAGGCCAGGAAGATCGGGTAGCCGATCGCCTTGACGAACGGCTCGGCCAGGAGCAGGTAGGCGGCGACGATCAGTGCTCCGGGTACGAGGTGCAGCGCGATCGACAGCGGAACCGAGTGACGGTCGGCGACCAGGAGTTCGACGAAGCGGTTCGACCGGGTGCGTTCCGGTGCGGCGGTGGGGGTCTGCGTCATCTGCATGACGTAGAGACTCGCGGCGCCTCCTGTCACGGGCCTGTCACGCTCCTGACGCGGCGCCGAAAGGCCTGACAGGCTGCCTTCGCGACCATGGCAGGATGCTCCGCGTGAAGATCGGGCTGCTCGGGCCGTTCGAGGTCCGCATGGACGACGGGACCCGAGCCGACGTACCGGGCGCGCGGCTGCGTGGGCTGCTGGCCGTGCTCGCGCTCGAACCCGGGCGGGTGCTGCCCAAGGCCACGCTCGTCGACTGGATCTGGGGTGAGAATCCGCCTGTCGACGCGACCAACGCCCTGCACCGCCTGGTGTCGCGGCTGCGGAAGGTGCTGCCGGAGGGATCGATCGAGGCGCAGACCGACGGATACCGGCTCCAGGTGGAGCCCGACGCGGTCGACGCCGTGCGGTTCGAACGCCTCACCGCCGCTGCCCGGCTCGGCGGCGATGACGATCATCGGCGGCTGCGACTCCTGCGTGAGGCCGTCGCGCTGTGGGGCGGTGCCGCCCTGCAGGAGGTCGGCCTGCCGGACAGCGCGGCGTGCGACGCGGCGGTCGCCCGGCTCGAGCGGCTCCAAATGACGGCCATCGAGGATCGGTTCGACGCGGAGGTCGGCCTCGGTCACGGGGCAGAGGTGGTCACCGAACTGACCGACCTGGTGGCCGCCCACCCGCTCCGGGAACGGCTCGTCGCCGCGCTGATGCGCGCGCTCGTGGCGGCCGGCCGGGGCAGCGAGGCGTTGCTCGTGTACGAGCGCACGAGGGACGCCCTGGCCGACGCGCTCGGCGCCGACCCCTCACCGGAGCTGTCCTCGCTGCACGTCGCGCTGCTGCGCGGCGAGGTGGGACGCCGCGAGGATGACCGGCGGACGAACCTGCGGGCCGAGCTGACCAGCTTCATCGGCCGAGACGCTGATGTCGCCGCGGTCGGTGAACTCATCGCCGACCATCGGCTCGTCACCCTGATCGGACCGGGCGGGTCGGGTAAGACGAGACTGGCCTCGGAGACCGCTCGGGTACTGCTGGCTGACCTGCCCGACGGGGCATGGGTGGTGGAACTCGCGGCTGTCGGCGCCGACGGTGACGTGGCGCAGGCGACGCTCGCCGCGCTCGGCCTGCGGGACGCGCTGCTCGGTGCGGCATCGGGCGTGGGGCCGGCCGATCGTCTCGTCGCCGCGGTCCGCGAGCGGGAGATGCTGCTCATCCTGGACAACTGCGAGCATGTGATCGAGTCCACTGCGACGTTCGCCCACCGGGTGCTCGGTGAATGCCGTCGGCTGCGAATCCTCGCGACGAGCAGAGAACCACTCGGCATCACCGGTGAGTCGCTGTGGCCGGTCGTGTCGCTGGCCCTTCCCGCGCAGGGCGCCGACCCGGGCGAGGTCGAGTCCGCCCCGGCGGTACGGCTGCTGCGGGACCGCGCCGGTGCGGTGCGCCAGGGTCTCGTGACCGACGCCGGCACGTCGGCCACCCTGGCCCGGGTGTGCCGGGCGCTCGACGGGATGCCACTGGCGATCGAACTGGCCGCGGCCAGGTTGCGCACCATGTCGATCGAGCAGCTCGCCAACCGGCTGGACGACCGGTTCAGCCTGCTGACCGGTGGTAGCCGTACCGCGCTGCCGCGACACCGGACGCTCCGCGCGGTGATCGATTGGAGCTGGGAGCTGCTGTCCGACGTCGAGCGGCTGGTCCTGCACCGGCTGTCGGTGTTCTCCGGTGGTGCGGGCCTGGCGGCGGCCGAGCAGGTCTGCGCCACCGGCCCGGTGCGGGCGGGTGACGTGTTCGAACTGCTGACCGCACTGACGGACAAGTCGCTGGTGGTCTCCGAAGGTGGCGGGGCGCCCCGCTACCGGATGCTCGGCACGATCAAGGAGTACGCCCAGCATCGGCTGGTGGAGTCCGGCGAGTCGGAGCCGGCCCGCCGTGCCCATCTGAGCTACTTCACCAGGCTCACCGAGACCGCCGAGCCGCACCTCTACCGTGCCGGGCAGCTGGAATGGCTCGCCCGACTCGGGGACGAACACGACAACATCGCTGCCGCGATGCGCGGCGCCATCGCCGCCGGTGACGCGGGCGGGGCGATGCGGCTCGCCGCCGCCGCCGGCTGGTACTGGTGGCTCGGCGGACACAAGGCGGAGGGCTATGAGCTGATCACCGCGGCCGCAGCCCTGCCGGGCGAGGTCGCCGACGAGCACCGAGCCGTGGTGTACGCGTTCGTCTCGATGTTCGCCACCGCCGGCCGCAGCGACCAGTACGAGGCGGCCGACTGGATCAACAAGGCCCACGAGGTCGCGCGCCGGGTCCGGGGCAGTCACCCGGCGTTGGGGTTCGTCGCCGCGATGTACCAGTTGTTGCAGGCGCCGCAGGCGTTCGAGTCGGCGTACGAACCCCTGCTCGCCGACGAGGACCCGTGGGTCGCGGCGCTGGCCCGGTTGCAGCTCGGCAAGTTCCGGATCATGGCTGGTGAGGGCGGGCAGGAGGCCGACACCATGCTCCGGACGGCGCTGGCCGAGTTCCGTGCGATCGGCGACCGGTGGGGCATCTCGTTCGCCCTGACCGAGCTGGCCGAGCGCGTCGCCGTGCGTGGCGAGTTCGCCGATGCCTGCGACTACTACGAGCAGGCCGTCGCCGTTGTGGTCGAGATCGGCGCCGAGGAGGACGTGGTGTCGCTCCGGTCGCGGCAGGCGCAGTTGTACTGGCTGTCCGGCGACACCCGATCGAGCGCGGCCGCCATGGCGCAGGCGGAGCGGTACGCGCGACGGGTCGCGTGGCCGCAGGCGCTGGCCGAGCTGGCGCTGTCTCGGGCGGTCCTCGCGCGCTGGAACGGCGACACCGAGCAGGCACGCCGGCAGCTCGAGGTCGCCACGGAGATGCTGGGCGGCGCCGCCGAGCGGGCAAACGTCCACGCGGTCGTGCATGACCTGCTCGGCTACCTCGCCCGGGACCTCGACGAGGCCCGCGGACATCGCGCCGCAGCCTTCCGGACGGCGAACGAGGCAGGGCACGCGCCCCTGATCGCCCAGGTGCTCGTCGGGGTCGCGGACCTGGCGCTGCGCCGCGACCAGCCCCGGCAGGCCGCGGCGCTGCTCGGGGCGAGCGCCGGGGTGCGCGGACTGCCGGACCGCTCCCACCCGGACGTGGCCCGGATCGAACGGGCAGCGCGAAGCCGCCTCGGCGACACGGAGTTCGCCGAGGCGGCCAGGCAGGGCACCGATCCCAGCTGGAGTCAGCTGGTCGAGGTCACGCTCGCTTCGTGAAGGTGGAACGGGCCCACAGGTTCCGACCAGGGCGATGCCGACACACCAGGCGAGGGCGGGGATCAACGTCTGGATCGGCCCGCCGCGGCGCTGGACCAAGTGGCGAAGCGGGGCCCCTCGCCGAGGAGCAGGCTTGACCTCAAGCATGGTTGAGCAACCAGTCTCAGCGTCATGCGACGACTCATCCATGTCATCAGGGGTGCTCTACATGCGCGCAGGCGAACGGGGTGGAGCCGCGCTGCACGCATAACGGCGGCCGCTGACCCGACGGTGCCCCCGCTGGCTCGTTTCCTGCTGCTCACACCAGAACTGCACGGGCCGACTGCCAAGCATGCCGGGCGGTGCGAGTAGGCGAGGAGAGCCGGGCCGAGTGACCAACTGGGTGACGACGGGTGCGGGCAGCGGTGGAAGTCCATGGACTCCGGTAGACCGATCGGACGGCTCAGCCCTGCTGTTGGCGCAGCGCAACGATGGCCAGCGGTTCCTGCACACAGAACCAGTAAGACCCATCCGGCCGCCCTGGCTCTCATGCTTGCACGGCATACTTCCGGGGTGAGTTACGACCTGGCGGGTGTGGGAGGGGGAGCAGCCTGTAGACGACGCGGCTGCGGCCCTGGTCTTCGAGCATCTGTACAGCAAGTACCTTGAGGATGAGTGGCAGACGGCGCCCACCCCCCGCATCGCCGTCGAGGGATCTACCGCGGAAGGCTGGCTGTCGGGGCTCGTCGTCTCGTTCCCGGTCGCGCCCGGCGGCTGGACACCGTAGCCGTTTGCTGTGCCTTCGGACCACCGTTGAGACAGGACGCCTGGTCAGACAGGTCGGGGAGCGGAACGGGAGCAGCCGGATGCGCTGAACGGCGTCGAACAGCGCCCGGACGGCCGACCGACGGCGTATGGCCCTTCGATACTGGACTTTGAGCGCACTCTTCTTCCGCCGATCGGTCGGGGTGGCCAACGCGTGGGCCGGTAATCGCGACGTCGGACGTGCCAGGATCCTGCTGTGACAGCGATCGAGATCGTCCAGGGCGACATCACCCGTGAGCA
>NZ_JBHLUE010000022.1:0-910 GCF_042434095.1 Plantactinospora siamensis | reverse complement strand
CAATAGAGGTTTACAGGGTGCCGCCGAGGTTGGCGGAGTTCCAGGTGTCGGTATACCACCAGTGCCAGAGGGTGGCGGTGGTGCCGCGTGCGTAGACGTGGTTCTGGCTGGCGGCGTAGTACGCGGTTGGGGTGCCGGTGATGGAGCCGCCGAGGCCGGCGGAGTACCAGCCGTCGGCGTACCAGAAGTGCCACAGCGAGCCACTGGGAGTGCGTACGTAGATGTGGTGCTGGCCGGCGGCGTAGTAGGCCGTTGGGCTGTCGGTCATGGAACCGCCCAGGCTGGCGGAATGCCAGCTGGTGTCGTACCAGAAATGCCACAGCGCCCCGCCCGGGCTCCGCACGTAAATATGGTGCTGGCCGGCGGCGTAGTACGCCGTAGGGCTGTCGGTCATGGAACCGCCCAGGCTGACGGAATGCCACCCGTCGGCGTACCACCAATGCCACAGCGCGCCGTCGGTGCCCCGCGCGTAGATGTGGTGCTGACCATTGGCGTAGTACGCCGTCGGAGTGCCCGTGATGGAACCGCCCAGGCTGGCGGAATGCCAGCTGGTGTCGTACCAGAAATGCCACAAGGCCCCGCCCGGACTCCGCGCGTAGACGTGATGCTGCCCGGCGGCGTAGTAGGCGGCCGGGACGCCCTCGATGGCACCGCCCAGGTCGGTCGACTTCCAGCCCGCGTCATACCACCAATGCTGAAGCCCGCCGGCAGCGTTCCGTCCGTACACGTGATGCTGCCCGTCGGCCAGATACGCGGCCGGCTCCGCGGTCAACGAACCGGGAATAATCGCCTTATCCCAGCCCGAATCACCAACGGTGTACCAAAAATGCTGCAACGAATCACCCACACCACGCTCATACACATGATGCTGACCATCACCAAAATACGAACGACCACTGGACAACGAAAC
>NZ_JBHLUE010000021.1:0-73269 GCF_042434095.1 Plantactinospora siamensis | reverse complement strand
TGGTCGCGTGTGAGCGGGTGTTGGGCGAGGAGCATCCGAACACGCTGAGGTCGCGGAACAACCTCGCCTACGCGTACCGGGCGGCGGGTCGGTTGGGGGAGGCGATTCCGCTGTACGAGGCGACGCTGGTCGCGCGTGAGCGGGTGTTGGGCGAGGAGCATCCCGACACGCTGGCGTCGCGGAACAACCTCGCCGCCGCCTACCGGCTTCGGGATCAGAGCATGTAGCGCTGCGGGCGCCCGAGGACGGCCGGAGGCCGCCCGCAGGGTGGGCCGCGAGCGCGCCGCGCTTGCGCGGTGCCTTGATCCAGAAGAGACCATCTCGGCAACGCCTCGTGCGTGGGCACTCGTGCGTGGGCACCTCGTGCGTGGGCGCCTCGTGTGCACCCGCGACCACTCGCTTACAAGTTCTGGGCGCTCCGTCCGGCCGGGTCCTTCCGCGTCTCCGGCCTCGGGCAACCGTCTGGCACCGATCGGGAAAGGCCGGCTGCGTCCGTGCCGGCTGCTGTCATCGTTGCTGTCGGCAGCCGCCCCGTGGCCCGTCAGTCAGGTGGCCGGGGCGACACTGCTGCCGTCGTCGAACCATGACGGAGCGGTGTAGAGGTCGGCGACTTCGGCTGCCGGCACCTTGGCCACCACGATGCCGATGCGTCGTGGGTTGTTGGGTGTCCGCCAGTCGATCACCATCTGATCCTGCTCATCAGCGTCTGCCTCGACCAACACCTTGAAGAGCAGTTGGCCGTCCTCTTCGCTGTACGCGTCAGCCGCCAGCTCCATAACCCCACCAGACCGCAGGGTCACGATCCACCGACTAGGGATTCCCGCAGCGAACTCCACGGCAGCAGACACTAGCTTTATCCGGCGCTACAGGCCGACCCGTCCGTCGCCCACCAGGCCGGCCGCCACCACATGGCGGTTGACCTGCTGTTCATCCCAGCGTTGCTGGTTGTAGTCGATCCGCTTTGATCGGTGGTGAGGCCCATACGGCCCAGAGGCGTCAGCGCACCGTCAGTTTGGAAGACTGAACGTCCCCGCGCTACCGCGGCGACGACGCCCGAACGGTCGGCCGCACCGCGTCGCGCAGCAACGCGACCGCGAGGGGGATCTCCGCGTCGCTGATGTTGCCGTACCCGAGGACAAGCGCGGGTCGTGCCGACCGCCGTACCCGGTAGCTGTCGAGGTCCGCCAGCCGCAGCCCGGCGGCCGCCGCGGACCGGACCACCGCGCGGGTGTCGGCGCCGTCGGGCAGGCGCAGCAGGACGTGCAGCCCGGCGGCGCTGCCGGCGATCCGGCCCTGCGGCAGCTGCGATCCGAGGGTACGGACCAGCAGCTCGCGGCGGGCGCGGAATCGGCGTCGCGCCGCGCGCAGGTGAGCGTCGTACCAGCCGCGGTCGATGAACGTCGCGAGCGCGAGTTGGTCGAGCACCGGTGGCGCGGCGGCGACCCGGTTCGCCGTCCGCACCGCCGCGGCCATCGCGCCCGGCGCGACGAGCCACCCCAGGCCGAGGGCCGGCGAGAGGGTCTTGCTGACCGAACCGAGCAGGAACACCCGGTCCGGGGCCATTCCCTGCATGACCGCGACGGGACGGTGGTCGTAGCGGAACTCGGCGTCGTAGTCGTCCTCGATGACGTAGCCGTCAACCTCGCGGGCCCAGCGCACCAGCCCGGCCCGGCGGTCGGGGGAGAGCACGACGCCGGTGGGGAACTGGTGCGCGGCGCCGACGACGACGGCCCGGGCCGGCCCGCGCGCGAGAAGATCGACGCGCAGGCCGTCGTCGTCGACGGGCACCGGGTGTACCCGCAGGCCCGCGGCGGTCGCGGCGTCCCGCAGCCGCGGCCAGCCCGGATCCTCCACCGCGACGTCGGTGATTCCCTCGGCGCCCAGCGCCCGGCAGATCCGGGCCAGGCCGTCGGTGATGCCAGCGCAGACGGACACCGACGTGGCGTCCGTGTCCGCGCCGCGCGAGCGCCCCAGGTACTGGGCGAGCGTGGTCCGCAGCACCTCGTGGCCGGCGGGGTCGGGCAGGCCGAGGTCGTACCGCACGGCGGAACCGATGACCGCGCGGACCGCCTCCGCCCAGCGGCGGCGCGGGAACGCCCGCACGTCGGGCAGGCCGGGCGCCAGGTCGTACCGGACCGGCGGCGGGGTCCGGAAGCGCCGCGCTCGTGGTGGTGGCTCGGCCCGGGGCGCCCAGGCGACGCGGGTGGCCGAGCCCACCCGGGCGGCGAGATACCCCTCGGCGACGAGCTGCCCGTACGCCTGCGTCACGGCCCAACGGGAGCAGCCGAGTTCCTCGGCGAGCGCGCGGCTGGGCGGCAGAGCTGCGCCCTCGGCCAGTCGGCCGTCCCGGATCGCCGCGCGCAGCGCGCCCGCCAGGCGGTCGTGCAGCCGACGGTCGCGCCGGGCCGGGTCGATCTCCAGCAGCGTCGCCCACGCGAAATTGGTCTGGGAAACGGCCACGGGATTGGACAGTACCACCGGTCCGAATCCGCCTAACGTGGGAGCATGATTGAAAACCTTGCCCTCGGCGCCATGTTCTTCGGCACCCTGCAGGACGACCGCCGCTCCTTCGAGTTGCTGGACCGCTTCGTCGACGCCGGTGGCGTCTGGATAGACACCGCCAACTGCTACGCGTTCTGGGCGGACCCCAGCGGTTTCGGCGGACAGGGCGAGGCGCTGCTCGGGCGCTGGCTGGCGGCGCGCCCCGGCGTGCGCGACCGGGTGCGGATCAGCACCAAGGTGGGCTGCGAGCCGACCGTGGCAGGAGGCTTCCCGGATCAGGTCGAGGGCCTGTCGGCCGGGGCCATCAAGAACGGGATCGAGGGCAGTCTCCGCCGGCTCGGCACCGACCATGTCGAGCTGTACTGGGCGCACAAGCCCGACCCGCACACCCCGCTTGCGGAGACCGTCGCCGCCTTCGACGAGCTGGTGTCCGCCGGCACGGTCGGCCGGCTCGGCTGCTCCAACTACCCGACCTGGCAGCTGGAGCGGGCGCGGCAGCTCGCCGCGGCCAGCGGCGGCACCGGCTTCACCGCGGTCCAGCAGCACCACACCTATCTCCAGCCGCGTCCGGGCACCCAGCCCACCGTGGTACACCGGTTCGGCGTGATCACCGACGAGGTGCTGCACTACGCGCAGCACCACCCGGACCTGGCGCTGTGGGCGTACACGCCGCTGCTCAGCGGCGGCTACACCCGGACCGACAAGCCGCTCGCGCCGGAATACGACCACCCCGGCACCGTGCGCCGCCTCGCCGCGCTCGACGAGGTGGCCAGCGAGACCGGCACGAACCGCAACCGGGTCGTGCTGGCCTGGCTGGTCGGCGGCAACCCCACCGTCACGCCGATCGTCGGGGTCAGCAGCGCCGAGCAGCTGGCCGAGGCGATCGCGGGGGTCTCCCTGGAACTGACCGCCGAGCAGCGCGCCCGACTCGATTCGGCCGGCTGATCCACCGGGCCGGCGGTCACAGGTCGAGGCGCATCACGACGCGCCGGGTGGTCGGCCGGCTGACCTCCCGGAAGCCGACCGCCGCGAACGTGCTGCGGGACCCGACGTTCATTTCGCCCCACGACACCGTCTGCCCGGGCCTGGGAACCATCGGGTACGCCTCGATCGCCCGCGCGCCCCGCGACCGCGCGTACCCGGTGGCGGCCTCGGCGAGCGGCCGGGTGAGCCCCCGGCCCCGGTAACCGGAACGGATCGCGAAGCACACGATCGCCCAGACGTCCGGGTCGTCCGGATCCTCGGCCCGGCCGGCCCAGGGGACCGGCGAGCCGCGCAGCCGGCGGTAGCGGGCCCGCGGCTCCACCGCCACCCAGCCGACCGGCTCACCAGCGAGATAGCCGACCATCCCGCTGGTGCCGGTCGCCTCCGGGTGACCGGAGTCCGTGTCCGCGCGTAACCGGTGCGCCCGCTCCTCGACCGGCATGGCGAACCAGTCGCGGTCGCCCAGCTTGATCCGCTGGCACTGGCAGGTGGCCGCCGCGCCACGGCCGAACACCGCCTGCAGGTCGTCCCAGCTCGCCTCGTTGGCGGGCACGACCACCACGTCGTCTTCCGGCATGGCCACTGCCTACCAGACGGCTCTGACACGCGGGTCCCGCGCAGGCCGTCCCGGCGCGGCGCCGGGCGCGCTCAGCGTAGGCCGGCGAACAGGTCGTCCTCCGGGGTGGGCGCGCCGGTGGTGTCGCGGACCCGCACGAAGGTCTCCACGCCCATCAGCTGGGTGAACCGGTCCTGGCCGAGCTGCAGGAAGAAGATGTTGTCGGCCTGGCTGGCGTGCGTGGCCAGCGACTCGAACTTCTGCGCGCCGTACGCGCTGGTGTCGACCCAGGTGGTGATCTCCTCGTCCGGCAGGCCCAGCTCGGGCATCTCCGGCGTGTCCTCGTCCGGCTCCGGGAACTCGACGCCGATCTCCTTCATGACCTTGCCGAACTCCTCGAACGCCCGCCGCGGCACGGTGGTCCAGTAGACCTTGGCCGGGATGCCGGTCTGCTCGACCGCGGCCATCGTGATGCGGTGCGCCTGGATGTGGTCGGGGTGGCCGTAGAAGCCGTTCTCGTCGTACGTGACCACCACGTCGGGCCGGTAGCGCCGGATCAGCTCGGCCAGCCGGTCGGCCGCCTCGGCCACCGGGGTCTGCCAGAAGGCGCCGGGCAGGTCGTTGGTGGCCCACCCCATCATCCCCGAGTCGGCGTAGCCGAGCGTCTCCAGGTGGGTGACCTGCAGCGCCTCGCAGCTGGCCTTCAGCTCGTCCTGGCGCATGGCCACCACGGCGTCCGGGTCGTGCGCCGGGTCGCCCGGCTTCACCCCGCCGGGGCCGTCGCCGCAGCGGCCGTCCGTGCAGGTCACCAGCACGGTCGTCACACCCTCTGCCGCGTAGCGGGCCAGCACGCCGCCGGTGCTCGTCGCCTCGTCGTCGGGGTGCGCGTGCACCGCCATCAGGGTCAGGGATCGCTCAGCCACCCCACCACCTTAGGCGGGACGTCCGACGCACTAGCATTGCCGCGTCCAAACGGCGGCGGAAAGAGGCGCGATGCGTTGGCTCCGGTTCCTGCTGGGCGGCGACCGCCGGGTCGAGCTCGACCCGGCGCGGCAGGAGGCGCTGCTGCGGGACGCGCGGGACCGGTTCGGCGCCCGCGCGCGGATCCGGTTCCCCGAGCAGGTCGAGGCGGTCGGCCGGCTGCTGGACGGCGACGACGGGCTGTCCGTGGCGGCCCGGATCGTCGCCGAGGTGGCCGACGAGGCCCACGCCGACCTGCAGGCCCAGGCCCGGGAGGTGCACCGGAACACCGGCCGCCGGCTGCTGGTGCACCGCCGCAACTATCGGCCGCTGTGGCAGGAGGCTGGGCGGATGCTCCGGTGGCCGCTGTTCGCGCTGCCGTGCGGCTTCCACCCGTACGCCCAACTGGCCGCCGCCGCGTCCGTAGCCGGCGCCCGGGCGTCCCGGCTGGACAGGGTGACCGACCCGCGGCCGCTGGTGACCCACGTGTTCGAGGTGCTCGACCTCACCACCGTCGGCTGGGAGTACGGCCGGGTCCGGGTGGACACCGACGGCGCGGCCCTGGCCGATCGGCTGATCACCTCGGCCGGTCAGATCCTCGCGGCCATGGACGACCCGCCGCGGCTGCCGCCGCCGGTGCGCGAGCTGATGCGCCGCAACAACACCGTGCAGGTGTACGAGCCGGCCGGGCCGCGGGTGGTCGGCGGGATCAACCCCGGGGCGCGGATGCGGCAGATCCTCCTGGCCTGAGCGCGCCGGCTGCACCCCCCGATCCGGTGTGGACAGGAGCCGACAAGGTTTTCTCAAGACGCTTCGGGAAGACTCGTCCGAGCAATGATCCGCGAATGCTGACGGGCTCGTCCCGCCACGGATGGGAGGAAGTTTCCATGAAGACGATCCGGTTCATGCTTCGGGCCAACCGCTTCGAGCGCACCCGCCACGCCGCGGGCCGCATCTCGAACTGGGTGCGGTACACGTACTACTGAGGTGCGCCGCGCCTGGTGAATCGCTGAGGGCGTCCGGCCGGGCCACCGGCCCGGCCGGGCGCCCGGCTACGGGGGAGCCGATGACAGGGATGCCGGACCGCCGCCCGCCGGGGGTGCGCGAATTCGAATCCGACCCGCTGCCGCACCTGCTGGACTGGCTGCGCCAGCCGGCCCCGGATGGCGTCTATCCGGTCGGAACGGGTCCGGACCTGCTCGTGGTCGCCGATTGGGCCCTGACCCGCGACCTGCTGGCCGACCCCGAGGAACGGTTCACGGCCCGCTCGGCCGTGTTTGGCGCCGTCCCGAGCTGGGTGTCTGGCTCCGCCCACACCCGGGCGTTGACCTCGCCGCTCGCCCGGTACCTCGACATGCTCTGGAGGCGAGTGACCGACGAGGAGATCCGCGCCGCGGCGGCCAACGCCACCGGCCCCGACCACCGGTGGCCGACGGCCGGAGTGCTGCTCTACTGGCGGCTGTTCGCTCGGCTGCTCGTTCCGGACCTGCCCGAGCGGGTGCTGCGCCGGGCCGAACGCGCCATCCTCCTTGCCGAACGCATCGGGGACCGGGCCGGCGGCCGGCGCCTACTGCGGCTGCGGCGGCGGCTGGTCTCCAGCACCGCGATGGCGGGGCTTGCCGACCTGTCCGCCGACCGCCGCGCCGAGCCCGACGCCCCGGACGACCTCGGCCGGCTGCTGCGCGACTTCTTCGACTCCGACGACGATGTCGCGGTCGCCACGTTCGCCCTGTTCGGAGCAGTGTGCCGGGCCAGCTCCAGCGTGCTGTCCTGGATCCTGCTGCTGGACGCCGGCTGGCGGCTGGGCACCGGAGCCGGCGTCACCCTGCGGGGCACCCGCGCTTCAGCGCCGGCCGCCGACCGGGTCCGCGAGGCGCTGCGGCTGTGGCCGGCGACCTGGTTGATCGAGCGGGAGGTCCGGCGGGAGACGTGGCTCGGGGCCCACCGGCTCAAGCCCGGCGACCTCGCCTACGTCTGCCCGATCCTGCTGCACCGCGATCCGGCGACCTGGACGGAACCAGCTGAGTACCGGCCGCGGCGCTGGGCGGCGCCTCCGGAGCGCTACCGAGAGGCGTACCTGCCCTTCGGCACCGGCCCGGGAGCGTGCGTGGGCGCCCGCTTCGTCACCGCCATGCCCGCCCGCATCCTCGCGGTCCTGGACGAGGGGGACCCGCTCGCCGTCACGGTCCACGGCGCCGCGCCCCGGTTCGACGCGATCTGCGCCCCGCCGGCCTTCAGCCTCGGTTCCCAGCCCCGCTCGGACACGACCCGGGCCGACCGCTCGGGTCACCCGAACGTCCGGGGCCAGCTCCGCGCCTTGTAGAAACTCGGCGCCCTCCGGGCCCGATCCCGCCGGGCGCAGTTGCGGGGCCGGCGCGCGCCGCCCGCCGCGCGGGCCCGGCTCGGCCCGCCCGGGTCAGCCGGTCGGCATGGGCGCCGGCCGGGCGCTGCGCATGCGTTCCGTGGTCCAGTACGAGTCGTCGGGCGACGGCAGCCGGGTGCTGGCGGCGCCGGTCGGCGGGTCGACGCCGGCCGGGGCCGCGGGCCCGTCGTGCCGGGCGGCCCGGACCCCCGCCACCACGGCGATCGCGACCAGGACGACCGCGGCCGCCACCCCGAGCACCGTCCAGGATTGTCTGCTCATCATCTGCTCCCGTCCCCGCTCCCGTCCGCGTGCTGTCGGCTTCACTTCATTCGACGCGTGCCCGGCCCGAATGGCTCCGTCGCGGCCGGCCCGTTCCGCCGTGGCCCGCTCCGCCGTGGCCGGCCCGCTCCGCCGTGTCCGGGGCAGATCCGCGGTGCCCGGGCAGATCCGTGGTGCCCGGGGCGGATCCGTGGTGCCCGGGGCAGATTTGCCGTGTCCACGCGGCCTGCGCCGGAATGCCGGTCGTGCCGGACCGGAGCTTTCCGGTCCGGCACAACGTGCCGGCGGTGAGCCGCCGGGTGCGATGGCTCAGGTCCGGTTGGCCACCGAGTTGAAGACGTCCATCACGGCGGTGTCGAAGTAGCTGCTCTTGTTCCAGCCGCTGCTGTTGAGCGTGCTCATCACCCCGTTGACGTACCCGAGGCTGCCGTCGTAGAGGCGCAGCCAGGGTGAGCCGCTGGAGCCGCCCGTGAACCCGCAGTGCAGTTCGATCTTGTTCTCCTGGAAGGGCCAGATGCCGGGGCGGTCGGTGGTGCCCTGGCAGTACTGCTGCCAGCCGCCGTCGTACGGCGCCTCGGCCGGGTAGGCCAGGATCGTGATCGCCTGGTCATAGCTGTAGTTGACCGACAGCCCGTTGCCGCCGACCACGTCCACCGGGCGCTGCCCGGAACCGTTGGGCCACAGCGTCACCCAGCCGACGTCCCGGTCCAGGTTGCTGTCGTTGATCCAGGCGTTGAAGGTGGTCAGATACTTCGCCGACCACCGGCCGTACGGCTCGTACCCGTAGTTGTACAGCGGCACGAAGATCCAGTTCTGCATCCACTGGCCACCGCGACCCCCGTGCACGCAGTGCCCGGCCGTCATGGCCAGCAGCCGCGAGCCGCTGTTGACCGTCGCCGCCGAGCAGACGTAGTCGTACCCGTCGGTCGGGTTGTGGAAGAAGACCTTGCCCACCGTGGCCGAGGCGTTGACGGCCAGGCCCGACCGCGTACCGCCCGCCTTGGCCGTGCCGACCGGCGCCGTCGGCGCGGCCGGCGGCACGGATGCGGCGCTCCCGGTCGGCGTGCCGGCCGGCTCGCTGCTCGGGCGAGTCCCCTTCGCGAGGGTCTCGGCCGGCCGCGCGGAGCGCATGCGCTCGGGCGTCCAGTAGTCCGCGGCCTGCCGGGCGGCGTCCGTCCCGTTGGCCGTCCCCCCGGAGACCGTGGCGGGCGCGGAACTGGCCCCGGTCGCGGTGCCGCCGCCGGCCGTGGCAGCTGGTGCCGCGTACGCCGGCGCGACCCCGCCCAGCAGGATGGCGGCTGCCGCCACCACCCCCGCGATGGACAGCCGGGTTCCTTGTCTGACGTTCATGAATCCCCCAACACCGTATCGGCATTGGCATTCCTCGAAGAATGCCTGGGCGAAGTATGCGAATCGAATTCGCTTGAACGCCACGGTTTCCAGGTGTAGAGAATGCGGCACCGACCGGCGATGTCGCCGATGTGACCGGCGCCTGGCGACGGCCCCGGCATCCGGTACGCTGCTCTCCTTTGTGGACGGAACGGCCGATCGATCGTCGAGTTGCGGCGCGCCGAGCCGGCCGGCGTGGCCGCCGCGTACCGGCTGGGCGTCGACGGGCCGCGGCTGCCGCGGCCATGACTCAGCGTCGGGGCTCGTCGGCGCCGGTTCTGCGGTCGTGATGGTCCAGCAGCATCGACAGCAGCTCGGTCAACCGCTGTCGCTGTTCGGGTGAGAGGGGGGCGAGCAGCTCGTCCTGGGTCTGTGCCAGCCGCCGCTCCAGCCGGCGCAGCTGCCGCCTTCCCGCGGCGGTGAGCGAGATGATGTTGCGCCGGCGGTCGGTGGGGTCCGGGGCGCGCCGGACGAGGTCGTGCTCGGCGAGCTCGTTGATCGCCGCCACCATGTCGCTGAGGTGGATGCCGCTGCGGCGACCCAGGTCGGCCTGGCTGGCCGGGCCGGACCGCTCCAGCGTCGCCAGCAGGCGGTAGTGGTAGCCGCGGGCGTCGACGGACGAGAATCCCTCGCCGACCAGGCGGCGGGCGTGGTCGGCGGTCTGGGTGAGCAGCCAGCTGGGCAGACCCTCCCACGGGGCTGGCGGCGGCTGGACCGGATCCTCCATGTGACGAGTCTATCGAATCGTTCGGCGCCCTAACGTTCGTGTTATCGTTCGGAGCATAAACGTTAGAGCGCCGAACGGTCTCGGTCGGCGCGACCCCTCGGAGGCGACAACCATGATCGAGCCGTTCCGCATCGACATCCCGCAGGCCGACCTCGACGACCTGACCGACCGGCTCGGGCGTACCCGCTGGCCGAACGAGGTCGCCGACGCCGGCTGGGACTACGGCTTCCCGCTGGCGCGCCTGAAGGACCTGGCCGAACACTGGCGCACCGGCTACGACTGGCGCGCCCACGAGGCCACGCTCAACAAGCTTCCGCACTTCACGACCGAGATCGACGGGCAGAACATCCACTTCGTCCACGTCCGCTCGGCCAAGCCGGACGCCCTCGCGTTGATCCTCACCCACGGCTGGCCCGGCTCGTTCCTGGAGTTCCTCGACGTGATCGAGCCACTGGCCCGGGACTTCCACCTGGTGATCCCGTCCATCCCGGGGTTCGGCTTCTCCGGACCGACCCGCGAGCGCGGCTGGGACGTCGTCCGGGTCGCACGGGCCTGGGCCGAACTCATGCGCCGGCTCGGATACGACCGCTACGGCGCGCAGGGCGGCGACTTCGGCTCGGGCATCTCCATGGCGCTCGGCGCCATCGCGCCCGAACGGGTCGTCGGAGTGCACGTCAACTACCTGCCGACCAGGCCGGTCCCGGACGCCGACATCGCCCTGTCCGAGACGGACCAGGCGCGGCTGGACAAGATCAGGCAGCTGATGGCGAACCGTCCGCCCTACCAGACGCTGCAGGCCACCACCCCACAGACCATCGGCTACGCCCTGACCGACTCGCCGGTGGGCCAGCTGGTCTGGATCGCCGAACGGTTCGCGCAGTGGACCGATCCACGCTCGCCGGTCAGCGACGAGCGGATGCTCACCGACATCTCGCTGTACTGGCTGACCGGCACCGCGGCCTCCTCGGCACGGCTGTCCCGCGAGGCGCCCCGGCAGGTCCAGCCGTGCCCGGTCCCGGTGGGGGTGGCAGTGCTGCCGCACGACATCACCCAGTCGGTGCGACCGCTGGCCGAGCGGCTCTACGACATCAGACACTGGTCGGAGTTCGACCGCGGCGGTCACTTCGCGGCCATGGAGGTGCCCGACGACCTGGCCGCCGACATCCGCGACTTCTTCCTCAACCACCTCGGCTGAGCCGAACCCCGACCGGTCGCGGACGGCGCCGTGTCCGCGGACCGTCGCATCCGCGGGCACGTCAGGTCCGGACGAAGTCCTCGCCCAGCACCTCCCGCAGCCTGCCCAGCGCGCGGGCGTTCCGCGTCTTCACCACCGACACGGAGACGTCCAGGATGCCGGCCACCGCCTCGACGCTCTGATCCTCCCAGTGCCGCAGCACCACGATGGCCTGATCCCGCACCGGCAAGGTGGCCAGCGCGCCCAACAGCGCGACGTGCAGCTCCACACCATCCTCGACCCGCCGGTACGCCGGCTCGGGCGGCTCGGCGAGCACCAGCTCGCCGGCTGCCGCGCGCTTCCGGTGGTCGAAGACCGCGTTCATCAGTACGCGCCGGCTGTACGCGTCGAGGTTGCCGGCGTGCCGGACCCGGTCCCACCTCGCGTACAGCTTCGCGAGGGTGATCTGGGTGAAATCCTGGGCCAGGTGCCAATCCCGGCACATCAGGTACGCCGTGCGCCGCAGCCTCGGCGCGGCGTCCTCGACGAACGCGGTGAACTCCGCCTGCCGGGCGGACCGCTCGCGCCGCCGGGCGGTGCCCCAGCGGGCGAGCAGGCCGGGCCGACCGTCGTCGGACCCTCCCGCCGCCACCTCGTCGGGCATCAGTTGGCCGACCAGACGTCGATCCCCGACGGGCAGCTGCTGCCGACCACCTGGTCCACCCCGGGCATCGACCGCAGCCGCGCCATCAGCTCGGCCGCCCGGGCCGGATCGGCAAGCTTGGCCCGGAAACCCTCCGGGATCTGGGCGACATCGACGGCGGCGACCAGGTCCGGCGCGTCCGCGTACCGCTTCTTGAACCTCGCGTACGCCTCCTCGCGGGTCTCGTAGACCACGGCCGCGACCGCCCGGTCGGCCCGCAGCGCCCTCTCGACCGCGTCCCGCTGCCCGGCGGTGAAGTCCAGGACGAAGAAGACCGAGACGTCGGTCGCGTCCTCCCGGACCGGCGTGTGGCAGGTCGGGTTCATCCGCGTCGCGAACCCGGCCTGCACGGTCCGCGGCGGTGGCGCCGACCGGTCCGGGCCGGTGCCGGGCAGGTTGACCACGCCCAGCGCGGCCACGGCGGCCACCGCCGCGGCGCCCGCGGCCATCCGCCGCTGCCGCCGCCGGCGCATGCCGGCGCCGGCGACCATGGCCAGGGCCGCCAGGTCGTTCGTCGGCGCCGGCTCGTCGGCCAGGGCCCGGTCGAAAAGTATGTGCAGGTTGCGGTCCATCGTCGCTCCCGTGCTCGGATTGCGTTACCAACCGGGAAGACTGGGTGGCGCGCCCGATCGGTCGCACCGGCAGGGCAGATCGAAAGGCCGGCCCGCGAGCCGCATCCGCGGTGAGGCTAACGTCGAGACAGCGTGGAACACCGACCGAACGGGGAACCGATGCCGGAGGCGTTGCGGGCGAGCCGGACCGCCGTACTGGTCTGCCAGGGCCGCGCGGCCGCGGACGGCCGGATCGCGCCGGGCCGCTTCGCGGACCCGACCGCGCTGCCGCTGTTGCGCGCCGCCGAGCGCGAGCCGGTCGAGTGGGTACGCGCCGACAGCCCGCCCGGGCCGTGGCGGCAGCGGGTCGACTACGAGACGGTACGGGCCAACGCCGAAGCCATCGTCCCGCGCACCGTGGCCATCGACGACGCCGTACGGGCGCACCCGGGCCCGCAGGTGGTGATCCTCGGCGCCGGGCTGGACGGCCGGGCCTGGCGGATGCCGGAACTCGCCGACGTCGCGGTGTTCGAGGTCGACCAGCCGGCCAGCCAGCGCGACAAGCGGGACCGGGCCGCGGCCCTGCCCGGTCGCCCGCCGACGTTCGTGCCGGTGGACTTCCGCCGCGATCGGCTGGCCGACGCGCTGGCCGCGGCCGGGCACCGCGCCGACCGTGCCACCACGTGGATATGGGAGGGCGTGGTCCCGTACCTCACCGCGCGCGAGGTGACCGCCACGGTCGCCGCGGTGGCGGGCTGTTCGGCGCCGGGCAGCCGCCTGATCGTCAACTTCCAGACCCCGGCGCTGACGGCGACGCTGGGCCGTCTCGTGTCCCGGGCGCTGGCGGCCTCGACCGGCCGGTCCAGCGTCTGGGCGGCCGAGCCGTGGCGCTCGCTGTGGAAGCCCGAGGCCATGGCGCGGCTGCTGGCCGACCACGGCTGGACCGTCACCGATCAGCGGGACCTGCTGCAGGCGGCGCGGGCGCTCGGCGTACCGATCGCGCACCCGGCCACCCTCCGGCACGGCCAGGTGATGGTCGCCGACCGGAACTGACGACGGCGGGCAATTCGATCGTTCCGATCGGAGGATTGCCGTTCGGGCAAGAGGTGGCGCGCCCGGAACACCGCCGGATTTCTGCCGCCGGCAATCCAATCCTGCCTATGGACTTGACCTCCATTCCGGGAGCAGGCTCGGCGGTACGCGAACGGCTCTTTTGCAGCGGGATTGGACGCCCGTCTACTACATCCGGAACTGCTACTGAAGTCGAATTGATCGGCTGGCCCCACCGGACCGGGCAACCGGTGGGGTCGGCCGGCCCGGCCGCCTCCTACCCGGGTAGGAGGCGGCGCTCCGACCGCCGGCCGCAAGCCGGGCCCGCGGTCCGGCGAGAACACCCCGGCACTTGCGGAGCATCTACAGGCATGACAACCAACACGCTCCGCCAGGCGATCCGCTGGCACCGACCGCTGATGGTCTTCACCGCGGCGATGGCGGTTTCCGCCGTCGTCTGCCTGGTCGGCATCTTCGCCGACCCGCGCGTCCTCACCGGCGCCCCGATCTGGCTCAAGCCGTTCAAGTTCTCCGTCTCGCTGGGCATCTACGCCCTCACGCTCGCCTGGATGCTCTCCCTGCTCCCGCGCCGCAGCCGGGTCGCGGACTGGGCCGGCACGGTCATCGCGGTGATGGGCCTGGCCGAGATGGTCGTGATCGTCACGCAGGTGCTGCGCGGCACCACCAGCCACTTCAACGGCACCACCCCGCTGAACGGCGCGCTGTTCCAGGCGATGGGGATGTCCATCATGGTCCTCTTCGTGGCGCACTTCGTGCTCGGGATCGCCGTGCTGCGCCGGCGGGTTCCGGACCGGGTGGCCGCCCGCGCCGTCGGGCTCGGGCTGGGACTGTCGCTGCTGGGCATGCTGGCCGCGATCCCCATGGTGATCCCCGGCCACGCGCCCACCCCGGACGGGATCAACGGCTCGCACGCGGTGGGCGTGGCCGACGGCGGGCCCGGCCTGCCGATCGTCGGCTGGAGCACCACCGGCGGCGACCTGCGGATCGGGCACTTCATCGGGCTGCACGCCCTGCAGGCGCTGCCGCTGCTGGCGATCCTGCTGACCCGGTTCGCCGCCGGCTGGGACGATCGCACGAAGATTCGGCTGCTGACCGTCGCGGGCACCGCGTACGGCGTACTCACGGCGATGTTGACCTGGCAGGCCCTGCGCGGGCAGCCGCTGCTGCGGCCCGACGGCCTCACCCTGGCCGCGGCGGCCGCGCTGGTCCTCGGCGCCGCGACCGCCGCCGGGCTGGTCCTGGCCGCGTCCCGGCGGCACGCCGCCGAGCCCGTCCCCGCCCACGAGGGTTTGGGCAGGCTTGCCGGCCTCGCGGCCGCGCAGCAGGATGTGACGGCATGACCACCGCGTTGTTCAGCGTGACGTTCCTGCTCGCCGCGCCGTTCTGGGCACTGATGATCCTGCTGCCCCGCTGGTCGTGGAGCGCCCGGATCATCTCGTCCCCGCTGATCGTGCTGCCGGTCGTCGCGATCTACGCGCTGCTGGTCCTGCCGGCACTTGCCGAGGTCCTACCGGCCGTCGCCTCGCCCACCCTGGACGGCCTGCGCGGCCTGCTGGGCACGCCCACCGGCGCGGCCGCGGCCTGGGCCCACATGATCGCCTTTGACCTGTTCGTCGGCCGGTGGGCCTACCTGGACAGCCGGCAACGTGGGGTGCCGGAATTGGTGATGAGGCTGGTGCTGGCCCTGACCGTCCTGCTCGGCCCGCTGGGCCTGGCCGCCTACCTCGGCGCGCGGGCCAGCTGGCGCCGCCCGAGGCAGGCGACGCCCCCGGCGGACCCGCCGTACCCGGTGGCTCCGGCCGATCCGGTGGCCCCGCCGTACCCGGTGGCCTCCCCGGACCGCAACCGGCAGAGCCTGGGCTGATCCGGTGCGGTGGCTGGGACGGCTGTTCGACACGCGCGACACGTTCGCGCGGATGCTGCTGATCGACCTCGCCGGCGTCGGCTACCTGGTGGTGGGCAACCACGCGGGGCGCGGGCCCACCCTGTCGCAGTGGATCCTCGCGCTGATCGCCTTCGCCGCGGCCGCGGTGTTCCACCGTCGCCAGGCGGTCAACCTGGCGATCCAGGCGGTCCTGCTGGCGGTCGCGCTGCAGACCGTCGACGACACCACGATCAACCAGGTGGGCACCAGCTGGGCGCTGGTGGAGCTGGCCGTGCAGGCCCGCGGCACCCGGATCGTCTGGCTGGCCGCCGGGCTGCTCGCGGCGGTGGACCTCACCGATTCGATCGGCGACCCGTTCCGGCGGGTGCTGTCCGGCGTCTTCGGGCTCACCGTCGAGGTCGGGCTGCCGCTGCTGCTCGGCCTGGTCATCCGGACCACCCGCGAGCTCGGGCGGCAGGCCGAGGAGCGGGCGGTGGCCGACCGGCGCCGGATCGAGTCGGAGAGCCGCGCCGCCCGGGCCGACGAGCGCACCGCCATCGCCCGCGAGCTGCACGACGTGGTGGCCCACCACGTGGCCTCGATGGTCCTGCGGGTTGGCGTGGCCCGGCACGTCCTGCCGGACCTGGACCCGCGGGTGGGCGAGGTGTTCGACGACGTGCACGGCACCGGCACCGCGGCCCTGGCGGACCTGCGCCGGCTGGTCGCGGTGCTGCGCAACCCCGATGGCGTACGCGGGGACGCGGCGCTCACCGCGATCGAGCCGTCGGCGCTGCCCGCGGCGCTCGGCGCGGCGGTCGACCGGGCCCGCCAGGCGGGCGTCACCGTGGAGGCCGACCTCGACCCCGCGGTCGGCTCGCTCGACGCGGTCCGCGGCCTCGCGGTATTGCGGCTGACCCAGGAGGCGCTGACCAACGTGGCCAAGCACGCCGGCCCGTCCGCGCTGGCCCACCTCTCGGTCGCCGTGCTCGACGGCGCCGTGCACTGGGAGGTCACCGACACCGGCGGCCGATCCGCGCCGACCGCGGTCCCGCCCGGCGGCGGCCACGGCATCACCGGCATGCGGGAACGCGTCGAGGTGCTCGGCGGCCGGTTGGCGGCCGGTCCGGCCGGCGCCGGCTGGCGGGTCCAGACCGTGCTGCCCGCGCCTGCCCCCGACCAGCCCGCCCCCGACCAGCCCGCCCCCGACCAGCCCGCCGCCGGCCAGTCCGCCGACCGGGCCGCCGCCGGCCAGCCCGCAGGCCGGCCCGCCGCCGGCTCTCGCACCGAGGAGATGGCGTGATCCGGGTCCTGCTGGTCGACGACCAGCACCTCATCCGGGCCGGGCTGCGGATGCTCTGCGACGCCCAGCCCGACATCGAGGTGGTGGGCGAGGCCGACAACGGCCGCGACGCGGTCACGCTCGCCGCCCGGCTCGTACCCGACGTGGTGGTGATGGACCTGCGGATGCCCGGCGTGGACGGGATCACCGCGACCAGCCGGATCCTCGCCGACCGCCCGGCCACCCGGGTGCTGGTGCTCACCACGTTCGGTGACGACGACCACCTCTATCCGGCGCTCACCGCCGGCGCGTGCGGGTTCCTGCTGAAGGACGCGCCGCCCGCCGACCTGCTCGACGGGATCCGCCGGGCCGCCGCCGGCGACAGCCCGTTCAGCCAGGACGTGCTGCGCCGCCTCGTGCAGCGCGCGGTGCACGCCCGCACCGAGGCCCCCCGCCCGGTGGCCGGGCTGACCAGCCGGGAACGGGACGTGCTCGACCTGGTGGCCGAGGGCCTGTCCAACACCGAGATCGCCGACCGGTTGCACATCGGCGTCACCACCGTGAAGACCCACATCACCAGCCTGATGACCAAGACCGACAGCCCCAACCGGGTACGCCTGGCCCTGTACGCCCGCGGCGCCTGACGGCCGGCGGACCTGGCGCCCGGCGGGCCTCCGCCTCGGACCCGGGGCGCGGCGGACTTGCGTCTCCCCCGAGGGGAGGCGGCAGGCTGGCAGCATGGATCACGAGCCGTGGTACTCGATCGGTGAGCTGGCCCGGCGGACCGGTCTGACGGTCAAGGC
Organism: Plantactinospora siamensis; assembly: GCF_042434095.1. NCBI lineage: Bacteria > Bacillati > Actinomycetota > Actinomycetes > Micromonosporales > Micromonosporaceae > Plantactinospora > Plantactinospora siamensis. Next base: position 56,062 of record NZ_JBHLUE010000021.1, on the reverse strand, counting down.
CATCCGGTTCTACGCCGACCGCGGCATCGTGCCGCCGACCGGCCGCGACCGCAACGGCCACCGGCGGTACGACGGCGCCGCCGCGGCCCGGCTGGACCTGGTACGGACGCTGCGCGAGCTGGGCCTGGACCTGGCAGGCGTCCGCGCGGTGGTGGACCGCGAGGCCCCGCTCGCCGAGGTGGCCGCCACCCACGCCGATGCGCTGGCCGCACAGATCCGGGTCCTGCGCGTGCGGCACGCCGCGCTCACCGTCCTGGCGAACCGCCGGGCCACGACCGAGGAGCTGGAACTCATGCGCGACCTGGCCGGATTCGCCGCGGAGGAACGTCGACGGCTGGTCGACGGCTTCCTCGACGCCGTCTTCGACGGGCTGACCCCGGCAGCCGAGTTCGCCGGGATCAGACAGTCGATGACCCCGTACCTGCCCGCGGAGCCCACAGCCGAGCAGCTCGAGGCGTGGGCCGAGCTGATCGCGCTGGCGCAGGATCCAGAATTCCGGGCCGGCCTGCGCCGGCTCGCCCGGTTGCACGCAGCCGATCGGGCGGGTACCGACGGCGTGGTCCGCCGGGACGCCGTCGCCACGGCCCGGGACCAGGTCGCTCCGGCGTTGGCCTCGGGTGTCGAGCCGACGTCGCCGGCGGCGGAGCGGGTCGTGACGGCGGTCCTGGCCCGCTACGGCCACGACCTGGGCCGCCCGGTGGATCCCGCGCTGCGGCGCCGGCTGCGGGATCGGCTGGAGTCCGTGGCGGACCCGCGGCGGGAGCGCTACCTGCGCCTGCTCTGCGTGGTCAACGGCTGGCCGGTCGGGGACGACGTCACCCCGGCGGTGCGGTGGTTGCGCCGCGCTCTTGGCGCTCGTACGGCGGCGTGACCGGCCTCCGCCGTCACTTACTGAACGGCCGCTCGACCCACACCGCGTCGGGCCAACCGGCGCGTTCGTTGGCCTCGCGGCGAATTTCGACGAATCCGTGCGCGGCGTAGAAGCTGGCCGCGGACGTGTTCCCGTCGATGTACTCCAGCCGCACCGGACGTCCGCCGGCGTGATCGAACAATTCCCTGATCAGCGCCGAGCCGATTCCTGCGCCCTGAGCCTCGGGGACCACGTAGAGCTTCCAGATGACCGGACACTCACCGCGAACATCGATGTTCCCGGTGCCGACCACAGCTCCGTCATCCTCCGCGACGAGCACGGTGGTGTTCGCAAGGCTTCGCCTGATCGCCTCGGCCGACCACCACGTCTCCAGCCCATGGGTGATGTACCCAGGGCCGGCGAACCCGTACGTCGTCGGCCACGTTCGCCGGCCGACAGCGATGATCGACTCGATGTCGTCCGGGCCCGCCCTGCGAATCGTCACGGTCATCACGAGATCATCCCAGCCGCGGCAGGCGCGGCGTCAGCGTGGAGGGCCGCGTTCAGGAACGCGTCGAGGGCGCCGTCGGGGTCGTCGCGGCGCGGTCCGGGCACCGCGGGGTCGCGGCCGCGGTGGCCGGCGCCGCGAGCACCGTCAGCGCGGCCAGCGCCGTGGTCGCGCCGACCAGCGCCCGGTACGGGCGGCCGCGCCGGCTGGGCCGCCGCCGGATCAGTCGGGCGAGGCCGCCGCAGGCGGAACTGAGACCCAGGGCGACGACCAGGCCGGGTAGGGGGTTCCGGACGAACGCCGCGCCGCCCAGGTAGCCGAGCCCGGTGATGTACGCCGACCAGGCCAGGGCCGCGACCGCCGACGCCGGGCTGAACCGCGACAGCGGCAGCCGGGTCGTGCCGCAGGCCGCGTTCATCGTCACCCGGCCGCCCGGCAGGAAGCGGGAGGCCAGGATCAACAGACCGCGCCGGTCGAGTGGCCCAGCGGCCGTGGCGACCGCCCGACCCAGCCGCGCCCAGCGGTTGATCAGCCGCGGGCCCAAGACGCTGCGAGCGGCGTTGCGGGCCGGGGCCAGCGGGTTCCTGCTCAAGGACAGCGAGCCCGAGGACCTGCTCCGGGCCGTCCGGGTGGTCGCCGCCGGCGAGGCGCTGCTCGCGCCGAGCATCACCCGCCGGCTCATCGAAAACTTCGTCGAGACGAGGCCGCGGGCGTCCGCCGCCACCTGTCGGCGTACGAGTTCAGGGGTCCAGGTAGGTACGAATGAACGGGACCAGGTGCTGCTGCCGTTGTAGGTTGCGGTTATGGATCTTGAGAGATTGAGGTTGAGAGCGGTTGCGATCGCTGAGCTGTATGACCGTCACAACGTTGCGGCGGGTCGCGGAGCTTGGAGCACGGGCGATCTGGCGTTGGGGTTCGTTGGTGACGTTGGGGATCTCGCGAAGCTCGTGATGGCTGTCGACGGGCGCCGTGAGATCACTGACGCTCGTGAGCGGCTCGGTCATGAGCTGGCCGACTGTCTCTGGTCGGTGTTGGTTCTTGCTGACCGATACGGCGTCGACCTGGCTGCGGAATTCGCGCGAATGACGGCAGGGATTGAGGAGCACCTCGAAGCGCGTGGCCTGCGCGGGGCCGGGTAGCTGCTGGAATGGCGAACCCCTGGATCGACGTCAGGCGACGTTGGCTTGGCCGTCGATGGCGGTGAGGCGGTTCATGAGCCGGTAGCTGGGTCCGTTGATCGCGACGACGTCGCAGTGGTGCAGGAGGCGGTCGAGGATGGCGGTGGCGAGGACTTCGTCGCCGAAGACCTGGCCCCATTCGCCGAAGCTCTTGTTCGAGGTGAGCAGGTGGAGCCCTTCTCATATCGCTTGGAGATGACCTGGAAGACGAGGTTGGCCTGGGCACGTTCCAGTGGCTGGTAGCCGACCTCGTCGATGACCAGGACGTTGGGGCGTAGGTAGGTGTGCAGCTTGCGGGCCAGCCGCCCGATGTCGTCGGCGGCGGTGAGGTGGCGGACCATGTCGTCGAGGCTGGTGAAGTAGACGGTGAACCCGGCTCGGCAGGCGGCAACCGCCAGGGCGACGGCGATGTGGGTCTTCCCGACTCCGGGCGGGCCGAGCAGAGCAACGTTGGCTTTGGCCTGCACGAACGCGAGGGTGGCCAGATCCCGGATCATGCGCGGGTCCAACTCAGGCTGGAATGCGAAGTCGTATTCGTCAAGGGTCTTGTGATGCGGCAGCTTCGACAGGCGCAACGCCGAGCGGAAGCGACGCTCGTCGCGGACGGCCTGCTCTTCTTCGAGGACCAGGTCGAAAAAGTCCAGGTAGCCCATGGCCTCGGTGTCGGCGCGGGCCGTGAGGTCCGCCAGGGTGCGGGCCAGGTGCGGCAGGCCGAGCCTGGTGGCGGTGGCCCGGATGCGGTCGGCGTACGAGGTCACTCACGAGGTCGTGCCCTTCGGATAGCTGCGTGCGGTGGTGAACGGAGCGGTGCCGGCGATCTGGTCATAGACCGATAGCGGCCGGCGGTCGACGGTGACCTGGGCCGCCGCGGCCCGGTTCAGTAGCGCCTGCAGATACAGCTTCACCCGCTGGTAGTTGCCAGTGAACCCATACTGCTCGACCAGCCGCTCATGGATCACGTGCCCTTGAGCAGCAGCTCCGCCCGCAACCACCCGTCGATCACATGCGCGAACGGAGTCAACACCGACGCACGTCCGCCTGCCCGCGGCCGCCGTTGCGGCGGCGCCGGCGGCGCGTCCTTCGCCAGATACTTGCGCACCGTCCTGCGGCCCATCCCGGTCTCCCGGGCGATCTGAGAAATGCTCAGCTCCGCCTCATGCAGCGCACGAAACCGACGTAACTCCAGCCACCGCTCCGACCGCAGGACCATCGCCGCCTCCGCACCAGCTCATACCGGGCGAAGTCTCACTCACCGGACAGCCAACAGCCCCGCCGACACGCCGCACCTGGGTCCCGTTCATTCGTACCTACCTGGACCCACGAACCCGTACGCCGACACCACCGCCCTGAACGGGCTCACCGACCGGGAGCGGGAGGTGCTGCGACTGATGGCCCTCGGCATGTCGAACGCCGAGATCGCCGCGGCGCTGTTCATCGCCGAGCAGACCACCAAGACCCACGTGAGCCGGATCCTGCAGAAACTGGGCCTGCGCGATCGCGTGCAGGCCGTGGTCCTGGGCTACGAGTCCGGCCTCGTCAAACCCGGCAGCGGCGGCTGACCCGATCGGCGGTAGCCTGCGTCCGTGGCGGACTTCGTGATGCGGCGCTGGGACCTACGGCCGGTGCCCTATCCGCAGGCCCCGCCGCACATCCACGACCGGGGCGACGAGGGCTTCGCGGTCCTGGACGGCCTACTCGACGTCACGCTCGGCACCGAGGTACGCCGCCTCGGCAGCGGAGAGTTCCTGATCGTTCCGGCCGGCACCGTGCACACGTTCGCCACCGTCGACGACATCCCGGCCTCGGTCATCGTGACGATGACCCCGCAGATCGACGCCCTCGTCCGCGAGTTGCACCGGGTGCCCGACGAGGAGCGGCCGGCGGTCTGGGCCCGCTACCACTCCCGGATGATCTAAGCGCGCGCCGCCGCGAGCACGGTCGACTGACGCCGACGACCTGCCGGCGGCGCGGGCCGACGCCGAGGCGGGCGCCTCGGCGCCACGAGCCGAAGCCGAACTGGGGAGGATTGTCGTCGCTGGGGCGACAACAATCCTCCCCACTCTGGTCAGATGAGCGCACCGGCCAGGCAGAGCGCGGCGATGCCGGCCGGCCATCCGAGGAGCAGGCCGAGCCCGACGCCGCGGTTGCCCTGTAGCACGAGCACCCCGCCGGTGACAGCACAGCCCAGGAACAGGACAAGCTCCAGCGCGATGGTCAACAGATTCACCATGAACAGCGAGTCCGGCGTCGCGTAGTGAATGAAGGTGTACATCGAGTAGAGCCAGCCGCCACCCGCGAGCGCCTGCCCGACGAGCGGGATGGCGGCGCCGCCGGCCATCTGCCAACCCTGCAGCGGACGACGGGCCGGTGGCTCGAGCGGCGGCACGGGTGCCGGCTCGATGGCCGGCGACCCCGATCCGGTCCTTGCCGTCTCGTTCTTCCGCACCGCGCGGTACCGTCGGACCTTCTACCGCGCGATCCTGGCGCCGTCCGCGCCGCCACCGGTCGCGGTGGTAGGCCGAGGAACCAGGCTCGGTTCAGAATCCGGAGAACACATTGGAGCCGTTGCCGGGGAGCAGTGAGTCACTGACCCATCCGTACGCTCCGTCATGAACGTTCCTGAGGCACGTCCAGGTCGCGCTCCCGGGAAGGTGCCGGGCCGCATGTCGCGCTGACTCCATCCGTCTGTCTGCGGTAACTGCTGGAGTCGAGATTCGAGCCGGCCTTGCCGTAGGCCGACGCGGTCCCGCGAACCCGACAACCGTGCCCACCGAAGCCACCAGCGTTGTCACAACCATAGACATAACCTGGTCCGTCGTGCTGCCCCCCATGTCCAGCTCCCTGCCTCAGACACGACATGGTCAGGCCTGCGCATCTATGAGCCTAGGTGCAGCAGACTCGGTGGGAAACGATCGAGAGCGCGACCCGCCGGCTTGCCGGTCATCCGTCCGGGGTGAACAGGCCCTGGATGCCGACCACGATCGCGATGAGGCCGAAGACCGCGAGCAGCAGGCCGACGCCGGTGGGCCCGCCGGGCCGCTCGGCGCGCGCCCCCGGTAGCCCAACGTGCTCCGGTAGCCCGGCGCGCCTCTCCGATCGGCCGGCGTGCGGCTCCGCCCGCCCAGTGAGCCGGCGCCACAACAGGGCCAGGCCGACGCCGACGCCGACCACCTCGAAGTGGAACACCCGCGGGCCGGAGACCAGGTGGACGATGAGGTAATAGCCGCCGGCCGCCAGCGCCACGAGGCCGACGATCCAGGCGTACGGGGCGGCGCGGTCGGCCAGCCGGCCCAGGTCGTCGCCGACCCGGGGCACCAGCCGCAGCAGCACGGCGGCGAGCAGGAACCCGCCGACGATGTTGGCGAGATCGAGCAGCAGCGCCATGATCACGACAGTCTCCCTCCGGGCGCGGGAATCGGGCCGTGGGAGCGTACCCAGGTTTCTCAGCCGGTGCGGGACCAACCGGCGTCCGATCGCGGGCCCGTGATGCGGTACCTGATCCTCGGCCGCGGTGACACCCCGCCCGTGGTGCGGGAGATCCTGCGCAGCGGTCGGGTCCGAGATCCGACACCGGCACCGCCACCTGCGGGTGTCTTCCGGCCACGGCGCCGGCGGCGGGCCCGGCGCGCTCGGCTGTCGGATTCCTAACCGCGGCGCCCGACGGCACGTGGTGTCGTCATCGGGTGGCTGACAGCAGTGGCGTTACCTCATGACGGTCGATGATGAGCGCCTCATCGCGATAAAGGCACGCGCCGCCGCCGAGTTCCTGACCCGGCCGGACGTGACGGCCGTGGGGCTCGGCGGACGGGAACGGAACGGTCGGCCGACCGGCGAGATAGTCCTCAAGGTGTTCGTCGTGCGCAAGCGCCCGCTGGCCGAGTTGGCCGCCGGCGAGGCGTTGCCCAGCGAGTTCGAGGGCGTCGGGGTGGACGTGTCGCAGCTCGCTCCCTCCGAGCCGGACACCGACCCCGACGGTGAGGTGGACGACGGGCCGGAACAGCCGGTCGGGTCGGCGCGGGTGCCGCGCGGCGCCGGCGACGACGACAAGTACCGCCCGCTGATCGGCGGCGTCCAGGTGCAGACCGCGCACCGGAACGCCGGCACCGGCACCCTCGGCGCGATCCTCGTGCACCAGACCGACCCCGCCCAGGTCTTCGCGCTGACCAACTTCCACGTCGTGGACAGCGGCAGCGAGGACGCCGAGGCCGGCGTCACCCGGGTCGGCCAGCCGACCAACTTCGCCAGCTCCACCCGGTGCTGCTCGCACCAGTTCGGCACGTTCCGGGCCGGCGCCCGGGACGCGGTGCGAGACGCCGCCGCCGTCCGGCTGGATCCGGGCACCCAGTGGATGGCCGAGATCGTGGACGTCGGGGTGGTCGCCGGCACCCACACCATCACCGTGGCCGAGGCCGCGACGCTGACCTACTCGGTCCGCAAGCGCGGGGCCAAGACGCGACTCACCGGGGGAGTGGTCGAGGCGATCAACGCCGACCACACGTCCGGCGAGATCACCCGGCACAACGTCATCATCGTCCGGCCCCGGTTCAACCCGGCGGTGCCCGACGACCAGATCACCTACTTCGCCGACCACGGCGACTCCGGCGCCGTCGTGCTCAACGACGACAACGAGGTGGTCGGCCTGCACTTCGCCGGGTCCGTCGACGAGGACCTGGGCATCCGTAAGGGCATCGAGCTGCCGATCGACGTCATTCTCGGCGCCTTCGCCAGCGACGACGGGCTGCCGCTGGCCCTGGCGACCGCCGACGACACCGGCGTCGTGCAGACCGTTCCCGGCGCCACCCTGCGGGTGCCGGAGGAACTGGCGCCCGCGCTGTCGACCCCGGAGCCGGGGGTGCGGGTCCTCGCACCACCCGGCACTCACCTCCTGCCCGGTGTGGTGGGACCCAGCGAAGACCTGCTGGCCGCGGTGCGCGCCCGGCTCGACACGACCCCGCGGGGGCGGGCGCTGGTCCGGCTGTGGGTGGAGCACCAGGCCGAGTTGGTGCGGCTGGTCAACGAGCACCGCCGGGTCGCGGTCGTGTGGCACCGCTGCGGCGGCCCCGCGCTGGTGCAGACGCTCATCCGGATGGCCGGGCGGCCCGATCTGCGGCTGCCGCTCACGGTCAACGGCCAGCCGTTGTCCGACTGCCTGGGCCGGATCCACGACGCGTTCGCGGCCCAGGGATCACCCCCGTTGCGCGCCGCGCTGCGGGCCGCCCGGGACGCGCTGCCCGACCTGGCCGGCCGCACGTACCCGGAGATCGTCGCCGCGCTCGACGGCCCGGCGCCGGTCGCGACGGCCGCGGCCCCGGCGTCCGTCGTGGCGGCCGCCGGGGGAGGGGAGCGACGGTGACCTACGACGAGGCGTACGTCGAGCGCGCGATCGAGGTGCAGAACGCCAACAATGCCCGGCTGCTCGGCCTGCCCGGTGTGCGCCGGGTGGCGCTGGGCTGCAAGGAGGTCGACGGCGTCTCGACCGACCGGCTCGCCATCCGGGTGCACGTGACCCGCAAGCGGGCGGCGGCTTCCGTTGCGGCGGAGGAGCTCATCCCGGCCACCATCGACGGCATCCCGGTGGACGTCATCGACCCGGCCCGGGAGGCCCGGGTGGAGCCGGTCTCCGCGCTCGCCCCGGTGCCCGGCGCCGTCATGACCTCCGGCATGTTCAGCGACTCCAGCCTGCGCAGCGAGGTGCAGCGGCCGGTCATCGGCGGCGTCCAACTCATGTCGGCGGCGTTCATCCGGCCCGAGTTCCCGAACAAGGGCGCGCACGCCGCCGGCGGCACGCTCGGCTGCCTGCTGTGGGACCGCGACCACCACGAACGCGGCTACGTGCTCACCTGCCAGCACGTCATCGACTCCGACGGCCAGGCGTTCGTCGACCGCGGCGACACGAAGGTGGGCTCGCCGGACACCCAGACCAAGTCGACCTGCTGCGGCACCGACAACATCATCGGGGTCTACCTGGACGGCGCGCATCCCGGCGGGCAGAGCGACCAGGCGGTCGTCACCCTCCGGGCCGGGATGCGCTGGCAGCCGCGCGTCCTGGAGGTCGGTCGGATCCCCGTGCACACCCCGGTGCAGCGGGCGGACCTGGTCACCCTGATGACCGGCAAGGGTCAGGTCCGCAAGCGCGGCGCGCGCACCGGCCTGACCGGCGGCATCATCGCCGAGATCAACGGCACCGACGGGACGGCGTTCTTCGCCATCCGGATCCGGCCGAACAACAACCCGGCGGCGCGCTCGGGCGACCGGCTCGTCTTCGCCGACAAGGGTGACTCCGGCGCGGCGCTCGTCGACGACGACAACCGGGTCCTCGGTATCGTGACCGCCCGCTTCAAAAGCGGCGGCGAGGGCGGTGATTCCCTGCCCGAGGGCGACGGCATCGAACGCATCTCCGGTCGGGCGCTGCCGATCAACCGGGTCCTGCAGAATCTGCACACCATTTTCGACCACCGTACGCCGCCGCTCACGCTGCGGCTCGAGGTCGCCATGTCCAACTCGGACGCCGAGGTGTTCACCGTCCCGGGCGGCGGCTCGACCGTCGCCGTACCGGCCGAACTGGCCCCGCTGGTCGACACCGCCACGTTCCTCGGCGGCCGCGACCCGGACGGCGCCGTGCGGGCGCCGGTGGGCCGGGCCTGGTTCACCGCCGACGGCCCCACCCCGGACCGGTTGGCCGCCGTGCGCCGGGCCCTCGAACCGACCGTGGTCGGCGGCCGGCTCACCGCCTTCTGGGACCGGCACCAGCGGGAGCTGATGGCGCTGATCAACAACGACCGGCGGGTCACGCTGGCCTGGCATCGTGGCGGCGGGGCGGCGATCTTCCAGGCGCTGGTCCGGATGATGAGCCAGCCCGACCTGGCGCTGCCGGAGACGATCTCCGGCACGCCGGTCGCGGTCTGCGTCGACCGGCTGGCCGCCACGCTGGCGCAGCGCGGCAGCCCCGCCCTGGCCGAGGACCTCCGCGGGCTGCAAGCCATCATGCCCGACATCGGCGGCCGGACCGTGCCGGAGCTGCTGGTGGCCTTCGGCGCCGAGCCGGTCGAGCTGGCCGCCGTCGGAGCGCGCAGCGGCGGCGGCGCGCAGCCGGGCCGGAGCCCCGGCGCACAGACCGCAGGCGGCGTCGGGGCGCGGGCCAGCGGCGATGGGGCGGAGGTGGACCGTGGCTGAACAGGCGGGCACCATCGAGCTGGTGGCGCTGGAACTGGCCCAGCTGCTCGGCCGGCTCGCCGGCAAGCTCACCGACGACGAGGTCCTGGACACCCTCGAGGAACTCGGCGTCCGCTTCCCCGACCAGCTGCTCACCGACCCGGCGATCACGGCGGCCCGCACCACCATCACCACCGTCACCGGGCAGCTCGACGAGCTGGTCAAGAACCTCACCACCGCCATCGACGGCGGCGACACCGCGTCGGTGGTCGGCGCCTCGCTGGCCCTGGTCACCCAGCTCGGCCGGATCACCGCGGCGATCCCGGAACTGGCCGCCGCGCTGCAGAGCCGCGGACCGACGCTGCCCGGCATCACCGCGGCGATGGTCAACGATCTCGTCACCGACCTGCCGCGCAAGCTCACCGACCTGCTCCTGGCCGACCTGCTGCAGCTGACCCCCGGTGGCGCCGCGATCCTCACCCTGCTCGGCGTGCTCGAGCGCACGTTCGTGGCGGGTGACCCGGGCAACCCGGCCCTGCCCCCGCACGAGAAGGTGTCCGTCCACCTCGACCGGCTGGTGCCGGCCCTCACCGACCCGGTCGGCCACCTGCGCGCCCTGTACGGGTGGGGCGCCGGCACGTTCGACGCGGCGCGGCTGCTCACGGCGCTGGAGACCGCGCTCGCCCGGCTCGGCCTGCCGGTGCTGCTGGTCCCCGGGGCGGCGCCGGAGCTGCAGGCGTTCGCCGTCACCGTGCGGCCCACCGCCGACGGCGCCGGGCTGGACGTCTCGCTCGCCCTCACCGCCACGGCAAGCGCCGGGTTCGACGTGCCCGTGTCCCCGCCCAACTGGACGGCGCACGTCGGGCTCGCCGGCGGGCTGGCCGCCGAGACCCACGGCACGCTGCGGCCGCCGCTGGACATCGCGCTGTCCCCGCCGTCCGGGACGCTGACCGGCGAGGTCACCGTGGCGCTGACCCGCGCCGCCGCGGAGCCGTTCGTGCTGCTCGGCCAGGCCGGCGGCAGCCGGCTGGAGTTCGCCGGGCTGCGCCTGGACGGCGCGCTGCGGCTGGCCCTCGACCCGACCTCCGGGCAGTTCCGCGCCGCCCCGGAAGCCAGCGGCGAGATCACCGGCGGCCGGCTGGTCATCGACCTGTCCGGCGGCGACGGGTTCATCGCCACGGTCACCGGCGGCGGCCGGATCGAATCCGAGTTCGGCGTCGGATTCGCCTTCACCCCCGAAACCGGGCTGCGGTTCCACGGCAGCGGCGGGCTGGAGATCGCCGTGCCGGTCCACGTCGAGGTGGGACCGGCCGAGATCACCACGCTGTACCTGGCGGCCCGGCCGACCGGCGGCGCCGTGCCGGTGGAGCTGTCGGCCGGGATGTCGGCGCGGCTCGGACCCGTCTCGGCCGCGGTCGACCGGATCGGCGTGGTGGCCGACCTGGGCTTCCCCAGCGGCGGCGGCAACCTCGGACCGGCCAACATCGGGTTCGCCTTCAAACCGCCCAACGGCGTCGGCCTGTCCGTCGACGCCGGCCTCGTCGTCGGCGGCGGCTACCTGTTCGCCGACCCCGACCGGGGCGAGTACGCCGGCGCGCTGGAGCTGGAGTTCGCCGACTTCCTCGCCCTGAAGGCCATCGGACTGATCAGCACCCGGATGCCCGACGGCTCACCCGGCTTCTCCCTGCTGGTCGTGCTCACCGCCGAGTTCGGCGGCACCGGCATCCAGCTCGGCTACGGCTTCACCCTGCTGGCCGTCGGCGGCATCCTCGGCCTCAACCGGGGGATGAACCTGTCCGCGCTCGTCGAGGGGGTGCGCACCGGCGCGGTCGACGCGGTGATGTTCCCCCGCGACGTGGTGGCCAACGCGCCCCGGATCCTCAGCGACCTGCGGTCGTTCTTCCCGGCCGAGGCGGGCACGTTCCTCATCGGACCGATGGCCAAGATCGGCTGGGGCACGCCCACGCTGATCAGCGTCTCCCTCGGCGTGGTCATCGAGATCCCCGGCAACCTGGCCGTGCTCGGCGTGCTGCGGGCCGTGCTGCCCACCGCCGAGCTCCCGCTGCTGCAACTGCAGGTCGCGTTCGTCGGCGCGCTGGAGTTCGACAAGCAGCGGCTGTGGTTCTTCGCGCAGATCTTCGACTCGCGCATCCTCACCATGCCGCTCACCGGCGGCATGGGCCTGGTGGTGGCCTGGGGCGACAACCCCGACCTGGTGATCACCGTGGGCGGGTTCCACCCGGCGTTCCGGCCGCCGCCCCTGCCGTTCCCGGTGCCGGATCGGCTCGCGGTGGACGTCCTCAACCGCGCCGGCCAGCTCATCCGGGTCTCCGGCTACTTCGCCATCACGAGCAACACCGTGCAGTTCGGCGGCCGCGCCGAGCTGAAACTCGGCTTCGGCGGGTTCGGCATCGAGGGGCACCTCGGCTTCGACGCCCTCTTCCAGTTCTCCCCCTTCCACTTCGTCGTGAGCGTCGACGGCGGCGTCTCGCTCAAGGCGTTCGGCGTCGGGCTGTTCCACATCACCCTGCACTTCCAGCTCGAAGGACCGGCGCCGTGGCGAGCCCACGGCCGCGGCTCGATCGGCTTCCTGTTCTTCGAGATCTCCGCCGACTTCGACATCACCTGGGGCGAGTCCCGGGACACCACGCTGCCGCCGGTGGACGTGCTGCCCCTGCTGGCCGCCGAGATCACCAAGGTCGAGGGCTGGCTCACCCGGCTGCCGTCCGGGCGGGGCGCCCTGGTGAACCTGCGGACCCTGCCGGCGACCGACGAACTGGTCCTGCACCCGCTGGGCACCCTGGTGGTCCGCCAGCGCGCGCTGCCGCTGGACATCCGGGTCGACCGGATCGGCGCCCGCCGGGCGCGCGACGGCAACCGGTTCTCCGTCACCCCCGTCGCCGGCAGCGGCTTCGCCCTGGTGTCGGTGACCGGGGACAAGTTCGCGATGGCCCAGTACCAGGACCTCAGCGACGCCGAGAAGCTGTCCCTGCCCGCGTACGCCGACCAGGACGCCGGCGTCGAGCTGGCCGGCCAGCAGGGCGCGCTCGCCTCGGCCCGGGTGGTCCGGCGCAGCGCCCGGTTCGAGGCGATCGTCGTGGACAGTCGGCGCCGGACCGGGCTGCGCGCCGAGCCCACCGTCGTGGCCACCCCGGCCCGGCGCACCCTCACCAGCGTCAGCCCGGCCGTCTTCGGGCAGCTGCTGGCCGGCAGCAGCACCAGCCGGTCACCGCTGTCCCAGCAGGACGCCCGGCGACGCCAGCCGTTCGCCGCCGAGGACACCGTCACGCTGGGCAACCAGCGGTTCGTCGTGGCCTACGTCCGGAACAACCAGCAGGCCTTCCCGCCCCGCTCCGGCCCGGCCACCCTGCCCGGCGGCGCGGCGGCCGCGACGTTCCGCAGCCGGGCCGCCGCGCAGGACGCGCTCGCCGACTGGGTACGGGCCGCGCCCGGCCTCGCCGGCACCGTGCACGTCATCCCGGCCGCGGACGCGGCCGCGCCGCTCGCCGTCCCGAACACCTGGTCGGTGGCCGGACCGTTGCCGACCCCGGCCGCCTGGACCACGCCGGGCCCGCCGGCCGTACGCCTGCGCGACGGGCGGCTGCTGACCGTCTCCGGCGGCGCGGCCGCGCTGTTCGACCCGGTCGGCGGGGTGTGGTTGACCGGCCCCGCGCCGCACGCGCCGCACGACGGCCACACCCTCACCCTGCTCGCCGACGGCCGGGTCCTGCTGGCCGGCGTCGGCCCCGAGATCTACGACCCGCTCGCCGGCACCTGGACGGCCACCGGCGCGGCAAGCCCCCGGGCCGGGCACTCGGCGACGCTGCTGCCCGACGGCACCGTCCTGGTCGCCGGCGGGGAGCACGACGGCCGACCGGTCCACCCGGTCGAACGGTTCGATCCGGCCACCGGCGCCTGGACCGTGACCGCCCCGCTGACCGTGGACCGCAGCGGCCACCAGGCCGTCCGGCAGGACCACGGCCGGGTCCTGGTGATCGGCGGGGAGCTGCTGACCGGCGGACCCCGCCGGGCGATCGCGGACTGCGAGATCTTCGATCCGGCGACCGGACGGTGGACGCCCACCGGCGACCTCGGCGCCGCCCGGGCCGCGCACACAGCCACCGCGCTGCCCGACGGAACGGTGCTGGTCACCGGGGGAGACCGGGTGGGCGTACGGGCCGACGGCAGCTACCGCGCCGGCAGCCTCGACAGCGCCGAACGGTTCGACCCGGCGACCGGCGCCTGGACGCCGGCCGCGTCGCTGCCCGGGCCGCGGACCCGGCACCGCGCCGTCGCGCTGCCGACCGGCGCGGTGCTGCTCGTCGGCGGCACCTCCGGACCCGGCTTCACCGCCGGCTACCGGAGCGTGACCAGCTACGACCCGGTCCGCGACCGGTGGTCCGCAACGGGCGGCCTGACCACCGGCCGCTGGTCCGCAGCCGTGGCCGACCTGGCCGACGGCCGGATCGTGGTGGCCGGTGGCCTCGTCGCCCCGGGCCAGCCCACCGCCGGCACCGAGATCTTCACCCCGTGACCACCCGCCGATCCGCACGGCCCCGCCCGCCCGCTGACCCCCAGTCCACGACCGCCCGCCGACGACCCGGCAGCCGCGCTGAGCCCAGGGAGACCCGATGACCACCGCCACCCCGACCGCCACCGGCGCCTGGACGCCGGCCGGTGACCTGGCGCCCACCGCCACCTGGGACGGGCAGCACGACGGCGCCGTGCTGCTGGCCACCGGCGCCGTCCTGGTCGCCGGGGGCGCCGACGCCACCTCGGCGCCGCTGGCCCGGGCCGCCGTGTTCGACCCCGCCACCGGCCAGTGGACCGTGACCGGCGCGCTGCACACCCCGCGCCGGCTGCACACGGTGACGGCGCTCGCCGACGGCCGCGTCCTCGCGGCCGGTGGCACCAGCGCCGGCGCCCAGTTCCCCGCCCCGGCGCTGGCCGGCGCGGAGATCTACGACCCGGCGAGCAAGGCCTGGACCGCCGCGGCCGCGATGCACACCGCCCGCTGGGGCCACAGCGCCGCCCGGCTGCCCGACGGCACCGTCCTGGTGGCCGGCGGCACCGCCGTCCGGTCGGCGCAGTCGCTCGGCGCGCTGCGCTCGGCCGAACGGTTCGACCCGGCCACCGGCGCCTGGACCGAGACCGCGCCGATGACCGACGCGCGCACCGGCCACCTCAGCCTGGTCCTCGGCAACGGTCAGGTGCTCGTGGTCGGCGGCAGCGTGCCGACCGGGCACGGCGACGAGGCCGCCCTGGCCTTCTGCGAGCTGTACGACCCGGCCGCCGACCGGTGGACCCCGACCGGCAGCCTGCTCGTGCCGCGCAGCCGGCACCAGGCCGTGCTGCTGTCCCCGACCTCGGTCCTGGTGACCGGGGGCAGCCCGCCGGGCCCCGCCGACGACGCCTCGTTCGACCCGTTCAGCCGCGCCACGGCCGAGCTGTACGACCAGGCCACCGGGGTCTGGTCGGCCGCCGCCCCGATGCCGTCCGGCCGCAACCGGCACCGGGCCGTCCCGCTGGGCGGCGGCCGGGCCCTGGTGATCGGCGGCGCCGACGGCATCCGCGACGGCGTCGGGTTCGCCGGCGCCCTGCTCTACGACGGCGATCACTGGGCGCCGGCCGGGGGGCTCGGCGTCGGCCGGTGGGGCTGCGCCGCCACCGCCCTGGCCGACGGCCGGGTCCTGGCCACCGGCGGGGTGACCCGCAGCGGGCAGGCCACCGCCGGCGGCGCCGGCGTCGAGCTGACCGGGACGACGGAGATCTTCACCCTGGCGGTCGTCCCGTGACCGTCTACTCGTTCCTGCCGTGGCTGCGGACCGGCCTGGCCACCCACCTCACCGGCGCGCCCGGCACGGCGGCGCGGGCCAGTGTCGACGTGCCGCTGCGGCTCGCCGCCGAAACCCCCGGCGGGGTGGTGACCACCGACGTCAGCCGCGCCGTCCAGCTGTACGGGCCGGGTGACGTCATCGGCGTCGACCCCCGGGCCATCTCCCGCACCGAGCCCCGCCCCTGGATCACCAACGTCGAGGCGAACTTCCTGGCCCACATCGAGTTCTACGACGAGGACTTCCCGTGGCGCTACAGCCCCGCGCCCGGCGGGCCCGCGGCCGGCCGGGTCGCGCCGTGGCTGGCGCTGGTCGTGCTGGCCGCCGGCCGCGACCCGCAGGACGGGAACGGCGAGTTCGACGAGGGCGTGAGCGCCGACCGGCCGCTGCCGTTCATCACCGTCCACGACCCGCGGCACACCCTGCCGGCGCCCGACCAGCTCGGCGCCTGGGCCCACGTCCACGTCGACGCCGACCTCGCCGGGCAGGTCACCTCCGACGACATGAGCGTCGCGCTGCCCGCCCTGGCCGCGGTGCTGGCCGGCAACGCCGACAACGCCAACGCCCGGCTGCTGTGCCCGCGCCGGCTCGCCCCGGACACCAACTACCACGCCTTTCTCGTCCCGGCCTTCGAAACCGGCCGGCTCGCCGGCCTCGGGCTCGACCCGGCCGGCGCGCCCGCGGCGCTGCACCCCGGCTGGGGCGTGGACTACCCGGGCCAGCCGCTGCCGGGCACCCTGCCGTACTACCACCGCTGGTTCTTCACCACCGGCAGCGGCGGGGACTTCGAATCGCTGGTCCGGCTGCTGCGACCGCGCGTGCCCGACGAGCGGGTCGGCCGGCGCGACCTCGACGTGCACCGTTCCCCCGGACTCGGCCTGCCCGGCATCACCACCCCGGCGGCGATCGACGGCGTGCTGCGCCTCGGCGGCGCGCTGCGGGTGCCCGGACGCGCGCCCGACATCTTCGACCGGTGGGACGAGCCGTACCCGCACCCGTTCCAACGCGCGCTGGCCACGCTGATCAACCTCTCCGACGACTACCTCGGCCAGGCGCCCACCGACCCGGTCCTGACCCCGCCGCTGTATGGCCGCTGGCACGCGCAGACCGCCCGGCTGCTCACCGCCCGCGACGGCAGCCCGGCGGACAACGTCCACAACTGGGTGCACCGGCTCAACCTCGACCCGCGGTTCCGCGTCGCGGCCAGCTACGGCACCCGGGTCGTGCAGGACCGCCAGGAGGAGTTCATGGCGGCGGCCTGGGCGCAGGTCGGCGACGTGCTGGCCGCCAACAACCGGATCCGGGCGGCCCAGCTCGCCCGCGAGGTCGGCCACGTGCTGCAGACGCGCCACCTGGCCGCGCCGCCGATCGCCACCGCCCGCCGCGGGACCGGGCCCGCCGGCGCGTACCGGTTGCGGGCCGGGCGGGATTCCGTGGCCCGCGCCGGGCTCGACCCCGCGGACCGGTCCCGGCCCGGGCCCGTCCCGGCGGCCGGCGCCGGGCCGGCCGCCAACGCCCCGTTGTCGGGCCGGGCGCTCACCCTCACCGCGCCCGCCCACTCCCGGGTCACCACCACCACCGTCCTGCCGGGCGCCAGCGGCCTCGTCGCGCAGCGGACCGAGGAGATCGCCGTCGGCTTCAAGGTGGCCACCAGCCGCGTCGGCACCGCGCCGGTGTCCCCGGCGATGCGCCGGATCACCCGACCCGGCTCCCGGCTCATGACCGCGCTGCCGTTCGACCCGGATCGGCCGGCCGACGCGCTGCTGCCCCGGCTGGACGACCCCGCGGACAGCCTCACCGCCGCCCCGCCGAAGCGGACCCCCGGGGCCGTGGTGACCGGCGAGGAGCTGGACCGCACCCTGCACCCCGCCGGCCTGCCGGCGCTGCCCACCAGCGCCGACTTCGTCATCACCCTGCCCGGCGATCCCCGGGTGCCCACCCCCGGCGGCCCGGACAGCCCCGACGCGGCGCGGTTCAAGGCCGCGCTGGCCGACGCCGCGGCCGCGAACGCCGCCGCCGAGCTGGCCGGCCGCACCGACGAGCGGGTCGCGCTGGACGTGGCCGGCTCGACCGTCGCCGTGCTCGACGGGCTGCGGGCCGACCACACCGTGCCGAAGGCGCTGCTCACCGCCGTCAGCCTGCCGGAGCGGCTGCAACCGTTCGCCGAGCGGTTCATCGAGGCCATGGCCTACCCGGTGATCGACCTGCCGATGTATCGCAGCCTGCTGGACCAGTCGGTCGACACGTTCGTGCCCAACCTCAACCTGCTGCCGCCGGACACTGTCACGCTGCTGGAGACCAACCAGGAGTTCATCGAGGCGTTCCTGGTCGGCCTCAACTACGAGATGGGCCGCGAGCTGCTGTGGCGGGAGTACCCGACCGACCAGCGCGGCACCCCGTTCCGCCAGTTCTGGGACCCGCGCACCGCGCCGGCCCGGCCCGGCGAAGACCCGGCGCAGCGCCGCGAACGGCTCTACGACATCGCGCCGATCGACCGCTGGCCGCTGGCCAACCCGCTCGGCGGCAACGACAACCGGGAAGCCGGCGGCGCGCAGCAGGACGACCTGGTGCTGGTGATCCGCGGCGAGCTGCTGAAGAAGTACCCCACCGCGGCCATCTACGCGCACAAGGCCCGCTGGCAGCCCGACGACGCGCACCCGGATCCGCAGCAGGAACGCGTACCGGTCGACCTGCTCGACCCGGCGCACCCGAGCGCCGCCGAGATCCGCCTGCCGCTGTACGAGGCGAAGATCGAACCCGACGTCTACCTCCTGGGGTTCGACCTGACCGCCGACGAGGCCCGGGGGGCCGACGGCGGCGACGCCGGCTGGTTCTTCGTCATCAAGGAACGGCCCGGCGACCCGCGCTTCGGCCTCGACCTCGACCGCGCGGACCGGGTCGAGGTGTGGAACGACCTGTCCTGGCCCGACGTGGACCCGCACGGCAGCGGGTTCATCACGCTCGACGGCGCCACCACCCCCGTCCCGCTGCAGGAGTTCGACGACCCGGTCGACGACGCGGAGAAGGCCGACCAGCACGCCGAGGACCTGTCCCTGCCGCTGTGGCACGCCGGGCTCAGCTCCGCCGACATCGCCTACATCCTGTTCCAAGCGCCGGTCCTGATGGCCGTGCACGCCGAGGAGATGCTCCCGTGACCAGCACCGCGCTCAGCGACGACTTCCCGGTCCTGCTCGGGCCGGTGCGGGTCGAGACCCGGTTCACCCCGACCGAGCTGCTGGTCCGGGTGTTCCCGGACGACTGGGCGATCGACACCTTCGAGCCCAAACCGAGTCCTGCCGAGGTGAGCGCGGTCGACGCGTACTGGATCGCGACCTGGCGGGCCGGCGCGGACCCGGCGGCCCGGCAGGCCGCGTTCGACGAGCTGACCGCCCGCGTCCCCGCCGGCCGGGCGGCCTGGCTGGTGCGGACCCGGGTGCCGGCCAACCCGGCCGACCAACCGACCACCGTGCCCGCCGGCGCCACCGTGCTGGTCGTGGTCACCGCGCAACCGGTGCCGGCCGCCGACCGCGCCCCCACGGTCACGTACTGGACGGCCGTCTGGCGCGCCCACGGCGACCGGCGCCGGATCCGCGCCGCGGACACCGCCCTGCAGGCGTCGGTCGGCGGCGCCCGCGCCGCCACCATCCGCGGCCGCCGCCCTGCCGGGCTCGACGCCGCTGCCGTCGACCCGAGCGACAGCGTGCTCGTGGCGTTCCTCGTGCTGCCGGCCCCGCCGGCCGGCGCCGTCGCCGGGCAGTCCTGGACCCAGGCCGCCCGGGCCCGGCTGCTGCCCGACCGGTTCACCGTGCTCGGGTACGTCGGCGGCCAGCAGGTGCTGAGCGCGACCGGCGCGCCGGTGCCGCAGACCCTGACGGTCAGCCCGGACCCGGCCGCCGCCGACCAGCTCTCGGTCAACGAGCAGACCGGCGCGCTGCACGTGCCGGACGACCTGCGCTGGCTCACCGACTTCACCCGGGCCGTGCAGGTCGGGATGGGCCTGCGGATCCCGCTCACCGACCAGCTCCGCGGCGGGCTCGACCGGCTCGTCGTCCTCGGCCTGCGCCAGCAGTCCACCCCCGCGCAGAGCGCCGCCGACCTGGCCGACCTGATCACCCGGCAGGTCCGCAGCCCGGCCGGGTACCGCCTGCTGCCGCAGGTCACCCCGACCAACAACACCGAACAGGCGCCGGCCGGCGCCGACACCACGGTCGGGCCCGCCGCCGGCGGCGCCTCCGCCACGCCCGCCGGCGCCTCTGCCACGCCCGCCGGCGCCGCCGGGGCCGGCAGCGGTACGCCCGCCGCCCCGGCCGACTGGCTGACCAGGACCGACGGTCATTGGCTGGCCGACCTGCTCGGCGTCGACCCGGCCATCCTGACCGGGATGCCCAATGCCGGGCAGACCGACCAGCGCGACGCCCGAGCCGCCAACCTCGCCCTGTGGCCCGCGACCTGGGGGTCCTACCTGGAGACGGCGCTGCACCCGCTGCTCGACGAGGCCGACGTCGAGCAGACCCGCCAGTTCTTCACCCGGTACGTCTCAGGCCGGGGCGCGCTGCCCGCCGTCCAGATCGGCCGGCAACCGTACGGTCTCCTGCCGACCACCGCGTTCGGCAGGCTGGCCTGGCCCGACCAGCAGGCGCACCGGCGCCGGTTGCGGCAGCTGCTGGACGCCGCGGTCGCGGACTGGCGGCACGCCGCGGCCACCTCGGTGGCCCGGCTGCCCCGGCCCGGCGACCCCGCCCCGGGCGACCCGCACCAGATCCTGCTCGACATCCTCGCCCTGCACCCCACCTCGGTGGAGTTCTACCAGCGGTACGCGCGCAGCGTCGAGGAGGTCTACAACCGGGAGAATCTCGCCGGCCTCGGCCCGACCGTGCTGCCCGCGCTCGACCAGCTGCACCTGCCGCAACCGATCCGCGCCCTGCTCGCCCGGCTCGGCCACCCGTCCGGGGACGACCCCGACCTGATCCGCCGGCTCTTCGCCGAAACCCAGCACCCGCTGCTCGGCCCGCTCGTGGACGACCGGCCGCTGTCGGAGAGCGCCGCCGTCCGCCCCTACACCACCGACGGGCGCAACTACCTGCGCTGGCTCGCCGACCTCGCCGACACCGACCTCGACGCGGTCCGGCTGGAGACCGGCTTCGCCGACGACCGGCCACCGGCGGCCCTGCTCTACCTGCTGCTGCGGCACGCGGTGCTGCTCGGCTGGGCGGACACGGCCCGCCGGCTCGCCGTGGCCGCCGGCAGCCCCGACGTGCCCAGCCCGGCCGACCCGCCATTCGTGCACGTGGCCACCGCCACCGGCACCGAGAGCCGGTTCGGCAAGCTCTACTCGCCGGACCCGGCCGTCACCGGCGACCCGCACCGGCTCGTGGTCGACGCCATCCCGGCCGCCCTCGCGCAGGGCCGGCCCGGCGTCGCCGCCCTCGCCGAGCAGGTCCAGGGCCTCGACGCCCTCGCCGACCTGGCCACCGGGAAACTCGAACGGGTCCTGGTCGAACACCTCGACTGCGCCACATACCGGCTCGACGCCTGGCGGCTCGGCCTGGCACACGAACGCCTCGCCGAGCTGCGATACGGCGTGAACGGCGGCGCCGGCAAGCCGCGCGGCCTGCACCTCGGCGCGTACGGCTGGCTGGAGGACGTCCGACCCCGCACCTCGACGCTGACCCCGGTGCAGCTGAGCGGTGCGCTGGCCCAACTGTTCACCCCGCCCGGCTCCACGCCCCTGCTGCACGACCCGGACAACGGCGGCTTCGTCCACGCGCCCTCACCGGGTCAGGCCACCACCGCGGCCGTGCTGCGGGCCGGATACCTGGCCAACGCCACCCCGGACAACCCCGGCTCGTTCGCCGTGGACCTCAGCTCGGACCGGGTACGGGTCGCGCTCACCATCCTCGACGGCATCCGCCAGGGCCAGTCGCTGGGCGCGATGCTCGGCTACCGCTTCGAACGCGGCCTGCACGACCGGTTCGCCCAGGCCGAACTCGACGCCATCATCGGGGCCCTGCGCGGCGCGTTCCCGCTGCGCGCCGGTCGCCTCTCCACGCCCGAGCCGGGCACCCCGGCCGAGCTGATCGAGGCGCGCACCGTCATCGACGGCCTGGAACTGGTCCGGCGGGTCACCCGGACCGACGACACCCGCTACCCGTTCGGCGCCCCCGGACTGCCGCCGGCCACCCCGGCCCAGCTGGACGCCATCGACGCCGAGGTCCAGCGACTCCTGCAGATCCACGACGCGGTCGCCGACCTCGCCGTGGCCGAGAGCACCCACCAGGCCGTCTCCGGCAACCCGGAACGGGCCACCACCACGCTGGACGCCTTCGCGAAGGAGGGCTTCCCGCCCGACCCGGCGATCATCCACACCCCCCGTACCGGCGTCACCCTCACCCACCGGTTCGGCCTGCAGCTCAAGCCCGGCCTCAACCCCGGCGGCGGCCCGCCGCGCAGCCGCGCCGAACCGGCCGTCGACGACTGGCTGCGCGGCATTCTCCCGGACGACGGCGACGTGGTCGCGCTGGTCACCTGGACCGACCCGGTCACCGGCGCCGCCCGCAGCCGGCAGGTCGCCCAGCGCGACCTCGGGCTGGCCCCCATCGACCTGCTCTGGGCGCTGCGCCCCACCGGCGAGGCGGACCGAAGCGACCTCGACGACCGCATCGTCGGCGCGGTCCTCGCGCACGACCCGCCGCGCCCGGACAGCGTGCTGACCATCGAATACACCCGCCCCGTGGATCAGAAGGTGACGTTCTTCCAGCTGTCACCGCTGGTGGCGGCCCTGCGGACGCTGCTGACCACCGCCCGGCCGCTGCGGCCGACCGACCTGGTGCCGGCCGCCGGGACCGCCGACGTCGACCGGTCCGCCGACGACGCGGTGACGGTACGGCGGGAACGGCCCGCCGCGGTCCGGGCCAGCCTCGCCGCGCTGCGCGACCAGGTCGCCGACTACGTCCACGACCTGACCCAGGCCGTGCCGGACGCCCGCGTCGAGGCCATCGACGTGTTCCTGCGCCGCTACGCCGACCTGGCCATCGCCGCCGGCGGCTTCGGCATGGTCCGCAGCGGCTGGGGCGAGCTGGTGACCTGGCGACGCGCCGTGTTCACCGACCTGCTCGCCGCCGTCGCCGCGACCGCCGACCGGATGGCCGGAAACCTGGCCGACGCCGACGCGCTGATCGCGCAGGAGGCCGCCCTGCCACCCGGGACCCCGGACGAGCAGCGGTTCGCCCTGCTCCAGACGGCCGAACGGCTGCTGCGCACCGCGCCCACCAGCCCCCGACCGGCCCAGCCGGCCCAGCTGCGGGCGATCGTGAAGAACGCCCGTACCGCGTTCAGCCACCGCCTCGGCGACCTGCGCGACCTCGCCGGCACCCACCGCGACACCCTGGCCGGCCTGCTCGACGACGTCGCCGCCCTGCTGCCGCTGACCGCGTTCGACCCGGTCGGCCTCGACCTGGGCCCGTTCCGCGACCGGGTCCTGACCTTCGCCGCCGACCTGCTCACCCGGGCCGGGGCCCTCGTTGCGGACGCCACCGCGCGACTGGCCGCCGCCGACGCGGCCCTGGCCGAATACGACCAGGCGCTGACCGGTCCGGACCGGGTCACCGCGGCGCTGGACGCGCTGCGGGCGCTGCTCGGTGAGGACGCGCTGGCGGTGCCCGAGTTCACCGCCGGCGACCAGCTCGCCGCCGACCTGCGCACGGCCCGCGCCAACAGCGACGACCTGCTCAAGCACCTGTCCCAGACCAACGGCCGGGACTTCCCGGTGGACGACTGGCTGCACGGCGTGGCCCGGGTCCGCGAGGCCCCCCGGCTCTGGGAACGGGTGACGCTGCTCAGCGACGCCCTGCGCGGCCGGGGCGGACCCCCGTTCACGCTGGTGGACCTCACCCTGGAACCGATCCAACTGCCGGTCAAGGCCAACGACCACTGGCTCGGCCTGGAGTTCGCGGCCGGCGCCGAGATCACCGAGGACCGGCTGCTGTTCACCGCGCACTACGCCGACAAGGACCCGCCGCCGCCGGTCAAGCAGCGGTGCGGCCTGCTGCTGGACGAGTGGACCGAGGTCATCCCCAACAAGCGCGAAACCACCGGCATCGCGCTGGACGTCGACCGGCCCGACTCCGAGCCGCCGCAGGCGATGCTGCTGGTCGTTCCGCCGGTCCGCACCGGGAGCTGGCTGGTCGAGGACATCGTCGCGGCGGTGAACGACACCTACGACCTGGCGCAGCTGCGCGCCGTCGAGCCCCAGCACCTCGACGACTCCGCCTACGCCCACCTGCTGCCGGCCACCATCCTGGCCGCGCCGGCGCAGCCGATCACCATCGGCACCGACCTCGCCCTCGGCAACCTGAGGTGGAAGACCCAGTGACTGAGCCCGTACGCATCGCCGACCTGCCCGCCGCCCTCGCGGCCCGCACCTTCCCCACGGTGACCAGGTGGAACCGGCTCGAGGGCCGGCCCCGATCCACCGACTTCGACCGGGCTCTGCGCGCGGAGATCCGCGACCCGCTGTGGATGCTCACCCGGCAGTGGCAGCTCGGCGAGTTCCGCGGCGAGGACGCCGGCTCGCCGGTCACCGCCACCTACTCCGTCGCCGCCGCCCCGCTGAGCGGGACGGCGGACCGGCCCATCGAGGCCGCCGCCGAACGCCGGCAGGTGCCGTTCGCCTTCGGCGCCGACCCCCTCTCGTACGACCTGCGCCTGGCCATCGGCCGGCGCTGGCTCAAGCTCCTCGACGCCGCGCCCCCGCTGCGCCGGTTCCGGCAGGACTACGTGGACCACTACCCGATCGCGGCCCCCGACCCCGCCGCCGACGCGGACACCGCCCGGGTCGCGCATCCGGAGGTGTGGGCCCAGCTGCAGGCGGTCGCCGGACGCCGGATGGACGGGTACGCGCTCTACCGGCACATCGTCGACGGCGGCCACGCCTACGACGGAATCGCCAATGTCAACGGCCCGTTCCGCGGTCAACTCGACACCCTCGGCGGCCGGCTCGTCGCCTGGTTCACCGGCCTCATCGACCAGCCCACCGGGGCGCCCACCTGGGACCCGCGCCGGCTGGAACACCGCTTCTCGGTGACCGCCGGCGGCACCACCCTGACCGCGCCCGAACACCCCGGCGGCACGGTCGACTGGCACTCGTTCTCGGTGACCGGAACCGCCGCGCCGACCGCGCCGACCGTGCTCAACCGGACGGTGTTCCCCGCGCCGGTGCGCTTCTCCGGCATGCCGCTGCCGCGCTGGTGGGCGGTGGAGGACGGCCGGACCAACTTCGCCGCCGTGCAGCCCGACAGCACCGACGTCACCCGGCTGGTGTTCCTGGAATTCGCCCTGGTGTTCAGCAACGACTGGTACCTGCTGCCCTGCGACCTGCCGGCCGTCGCCCTCGCCGAGGTGCAGGGCCTCGCCGTGACCGACGTGTTCGGGGAACGACGGTGGATCACCGCGGCCGGGACCGGCGAGCAGCAGGGGTGGCAGCGGTGGGCCATGTACGCCCTCGGCGCCGAGACCACCGACACGCTCGACCGGCGCCTGCTGCTGCCGGCCACCGCCCCGCAGATCGCCACCGGACCGGCGCTGGAGGACGTGTCCCTGATCCGCGACGAGAACGCCAACCTGGTCTGGGGGATCGAGCGGACCATCCGGCTGGCCACCGGCGAGGGCCGGCGCGGCAGCGAGGTGGTGACCGAGACGCTGGCCCAGCAGAACCGCCTGCACCCGCCGCCCCCGCCGGACGCGCCGCACGCGCCGATCGCGTACGAGGCCATGAACACGATCCCCGAGCACTGGATCCCGTTCCTGCCGGTCCACGTGCCCGGCGACACCCGCTCGGTCCAGTTGCAACGTGCCGCGCTGCCCAGCTCGGTGGACGGCCGCCCGATCCGGCCACACACCGCCCTGCTGCGCGAGGGGCTGGACACCGCCCCGGCCAGGCCGTACTTCATCAACGAGGAGGAGGTGCCAGCGACCGGCACCGTGTTGAGCCTGGCCTTCCGCCGTACCCGGGGACCGGACGGCCGGGTGTCGGTGTGGCTCGGGGCCCGGCGCGGAACCGGCCGGGGCGAGGGCTCCAGCGGCCTGGCCTTCGACATCACCGTGCCCACCGCCCCCGCCGACCGGTGACGACGCCGTCGCCGCCGCGCAGCCGTCAGACCTGCTGCCACGCCTCGGTGAGGACGGCCCGCAGGATCTGCTCGATCTCGTCGAACTGCCGCTGGTCGGCGACCAGCGGCGGGGCGAGCTGCACCACCGGGTCGCCGCGGTCGTCGGCGCGGCAGTACAGGCCCGCGTCGAACAGCGCGCCGGACAGGAAGCCCCGCAACAGCCGTTCGGACTCGGCGTCGTCGAAGGTCAGCCGGGTCGTCTTGTCCTTGACCAGCTCGATGCCGTAGAAGTAGCCGTCGCCCCGCACGTCGCCGACGATCGGCAGGTCGGTGAGCCGCTCCAGGGTGGACCGGAACGCCGCCTCGTGCTCCCGGACGTGCCCGACGAGGTCCTCCCGGGCGAAGAGGTCGAGGTTGGCCAGCGCCACGGCGCAGGACACCGGATGCCCGCCGAAGGTGATGCCGTGGGCGAACATCTCGGTGCCGCCGAGGAACGGCTCGATCAGCCGGTCGTCCGCGATCATGGCGCCGAGCGGCGCGTAGCCGGAGGTGATGCCCTTGGCCGTGGTGATGATGTCCGGCCGGTAGCCGTAGCGGTCGGCGCCGAAGTACGTGCCGAGCCGGCCCCAGGAGCAGATCACCTCGTCCGAGACCAGCAGGACGTCGTACTCGTCGCAGATCTGCCGGACCCGCTCGAAGTAGCCGGGCGGCGGCGGGAAGCAGCCGCCCGAGTTCTGCACCGGTTCCAGCACGACGGCCGCAACGGTCTCCGGGCCCTCCCGCTCGATGGCTCGGCGGATCTCGTCGGCGGCCCACCGGCCGAACGCTGCCGGGTCGTCGCCGTGCTCCGGGGCCCGGTAGAAGTTGGTGTTCGGCACCTTGACCCCGCCCGGCACCAGCGGCTCGAAGTCGGTCTTGATGGCCGGCAGGCCGGTGATGGCCAGCGCGCCCATCGAGGTGCCGTGGTAGGCGATGTAGCGGCTGACCACCTTGTACTTGGTGGGCTTGCCGACCCGCTTGAAGTACGCCCGGGCCAGCTTCCAGGCCGACTCCACCGCCTCCGACCCGCCGGTGGTGAAGAAGACCCGGTTCAGGCCGGCGGGGGTCAGCGCCACGATCCGCTCGGCCAGCTCGACGGCGGTCGGGTGGGCGTACGACCAGAGCGGGAAGTAGGCCAGCTCGGCCGCCTGCTTGGCGGCGGCCTCGGCCAGCTCGGTCCGGCCGTGCCCGGCGTTGACCACGAACAACCCGGCCAGCCCGTCCAGGTAGCGGCGGCCGCGCGAGTCCCAGACGTACGCGCCCTCGCCCCGCACGATGGTCGGCACGTTCCCGTCCCGGTAGCTGGCCATCCGGGTGAAGTGCATCCAGAGGTGGTCGGTGGCGTTGGCCATGTCGAACCCCATCGGGTCGTCGGGCCGGTCGTCAGGGGTGGGTCCCGGCCGCTGTGCCTACGGTTATCGCACACGGGCATCGACGACGCAAGGGTTACCGGCGGTCGATACCGCGATGTGCGACCGATTCAGCGTCCGAAGGCGACGCACGCAACGAAATCGGTTGCGCTCAGGCCGTGCCCCAGGTGTACGTCTGCTTGCGCAGCTTCAGGTAGACGAACGCCTCGGTGGAGGCGACCCCCTCCACCGCCCGCAGCCGTTGCAGGATCTCCAGCAGGTGGTCGTCGTTGCGGCAGACCACCTCGGTGAGCAGGTCGAACGAGCCGGCCGTGATCACCACGTAGTCGACCTCGTCGAGCCCGGCCAACTTGTCGGCGACCGTCTCCAGGTCCCCGGTGGTGCGCAGGCCGATCATCGCCTGCCGGGGGAAGCCGAGCTGCAGCGGATCGGTGACCGCCACGATCTGCATCACGCCCGCGTCGAGCAGCCGCTGCACCCGCTGCCGGACCGCCGCCTCGGAGAGTCCGACCGCCTTGCCGATGCTCGCGTACGGTCGCCGGCCGTCCTGCTGCAACTGCTCGATGATCTGCTTGGCCACGTCGTCCAGCAGGGCGTGGTTGGCGCCCTCGCGTACGGTGATCCGCCGGACGGCGCCGCCGGCCGGCGCCGCGGCCTCGCCCTGCTCGTCCTGTCGCCGCCGCGCCATGCTGCTCCCCGGATTCGCCCGATGTGACGGGCCCAGTGTCGCGTATTTCGTGGCGAAGAGCTAGATCGGCAACGGAATCCCTTGTCAGGTGGATCTCGCGCATGCCAGTATTCGCGTCACGTTCGTTTCCGCTCACTCGCGGCCAACTGGGCGCCCCCCCCAGCGGCTCGAACTCCCCGAGGAGCCGTCGTTATGCGCAGCACCCCCCGTTCCGCGCTCCCGACGACCCGGTTGACGCCCTCCCGGCGACCGCTGACCCGGCGCGCCCTGCTGCACGGCGCGCTCGCCTCGACCGCGCTGGCCGCCGGCGGCGGCGCGCTGGCCGGCTGCGGCACCAAGGCCGCCAAGCAGACCACCGCCGGCTGCGTCAGCCAGGACGTCTCCGACACCGAGAAGAAGCTCACCTTCTCCAACTGGATCCAGTACCTGGACACCGACGACGCCGGCAAGAAGCACCCCACCCTGGACGCCTTCCAGAAGCAGACCGGGATCACCGTCACCTACACCGAGGACGTCAACGACAACAACGAGTTCTTCGGCAAGGTGCAGAACCAGCTCTCCGCCTGCCAGTCCACCGGGCGGGACATCTTCGTGCTCACCGACTGGATGGCCGCCCGGATGATCCGGCT
This sequence comes from Plantactinospora siamensis, assembly GCF_042434095.1. Lineage (NCBI taxonomy): Bacteria > Bacillati > Actinomycetota > Actinomycetes > Micromonosporales > Micromonosporaceae > Plantactinospora > Plantactinospora siamensis. Next base: position 27,708 of record NZ_JBHLUE010000021.1, on the reverse strand, counting down.
CGGCTGGATCCAGAAACTGGACCCGGGGAAGCTGCCCAACGTCGCGCAGCACGTCCTCGCCGGCCTCCGCGGCCGTTCCTTCGACCCAAAGAACGAGTACGCCGTCCCGTGGCAGTCCGGGCTCGCCGGCCTGGCCTACAACGGCGCGGTCACCAAGGAGATCCGCACCGTCGACGAGCTGCTCACCCGGCCGGACCTCAAGGGCCGAGTGACCGGGCTGACCGAGATGGTGGACACCATGGGTCTGCTGCTGCAGGCCGGCGGGCACGACCCGAGCAACTTCACCACCGCCCAGTTCGACGACGCGCTGGCCAAGCTCAAGCGAGCCGTCGACAGTGGACAGATCCGCAAGTTCACCGGCAACGAGTACGCCCCGGACCTGGCCAAGGGCAACATCGCCGCCTGCATCGCCTGGTCCGGCGACGTCATCCAGCTGGCCAACGACAACGCGAAGGTGAAGTTCGTGGCCCCCGACTCGGGCGTCATGCTCTTCTCCGACAACATGCTGGTGCCCAACAAGGCCACCCACCGGGCCAACGCCGAGACGCTGATGAACTACTACTACGACCCGGCGGTGGCGGCCAAGGTGGCCGCCTTCGTCAACTACATCTGCCCGGTTCAGGGCGCGCAGGCCGAGATGGAGAAGCTCGACCCGGAGCTGGCGAAAAATCCGCTGATCTTCCCGGACGACGCCCTGCTCGGGAAGGCGAAGGTCTTCATGGCGCTGACCGACCAGCAGGAGCGGGAGTACGAGTCGAAGTTCCAGCAGGTGATCGGGGCCTAGCCATGACGAACGACCAGCCCGCCGGCGATCTGCGCCTGGCCGAGCTCAGCAAGCGGTTCGGCCCGGCCACCGTGGTCGACCGGCTGGACCTCACCGTCGGCCAGGGCGGCTTCTTCGCCCTTCTCGGGCCCTCGGGCTGCGGCAAGACCACCACCCTGCGGATGATCGCCGGGCTGGAGGAACCCACCGCGGGCCGGGTGCTGCTCGGCGACCGCGACATCAGCGGGCTGCGGCCGTACCGCCGGCCGGTGAACACCGTCTTCCAGAGCTACGCGCTCTTCCCGCACCTGGACGTCTTCGAGAACGTGGCGTTCGGCCTGCGCCGCCGCAAGGTCCGCGAGGTGGCCGAGCAGGTCCGCCGGATGCTCGCGCTGGTCCAGCTCGACGGGTACGACCGGCGCCGCCCGGCGGAGCTGTCCGGCGGCCAGCAGCAGCGGGTGGCCCTGGCCCGGGCCCTGGTCAACCACCCGCAGGTGCTGCTGCTGGACGAGCCGCTCGGCGCCCTCGATTTGAAGCTGCGCCGGCAGATGCAGCTCGAGCTCAAGCGCATCCAGACCGAGGTGGGCCTCACGTTCGTGCACGTCACCCACGACCAGGAGGAGGCCATGACGATGGCCGACACGGTGGCCGTGATGAACGGCGGCCGGATCGAGCAGTCCGGCACCCCGGCCGAGCTGTACGAGTTTCCGGCCACCGCGTTCGTGGCCAGCTTCCTGGGCCAGTCGAACCTGCTGGCCGGCGAGGTCACCGGCCGGCACGGCGCCGACCTGCTCGTCGAGGCGTACGGGTCGCGGTTCTCGGTGCCGGCCGCGCGCTCCCGCGCCACCGGCGGCGCCGTGCACCTCGGTGTGCGGCCGGAGAAGCTGCACCTCATCGCCGAGGGGGAGCAGTCACCGGCCGGCACGCAGGGCGTGGCCGGGGTGATCTCCGACGTCTCCTACGTCGGCGTGAGCACCCAGTACCTGGTCCGCACCGGCTGGGGCACCGAGCTGGCGGCGTTCGCGGCCAACAGCGGCACCGCCGCGCGGCTGCCGGTGGGCGCGGCAGTGACCGTCGGATGGCGACCGGAGCACGCGTTTCTGCTGGCCCGCGAGCCGGGCGACGGGGACCGGACCGGCCCGCTGCTCGACGAGGCCGCGGTGGCGTCGTGAGCGGGGTCCGGCCATGACCCTGCTGGCCGGGCCGTCGACCCGGCCGGCGGACCCGCCCGCCGCGCCGGGCAGCCGGCGGACCCGGCGCCGGCCGCTGCCGTACCTGCTGCTCCTGCCCGGCGCGGCGTGGCTGCTGCTGTTCTTCGCCGTGCCGGCCGTGCAGCTCGGCGCCACCAGCCTGTACGACCCGGCCGGCTCGCTGGCCACCGGATACGCGCTGAGCTGGGCCTTCGGCAACTACCCGGACGCGCTCGGGGCGTACTGGCCGCAGTTCCTCCGCTCGTTCGGCTACGCCGGCATCGCCACCGTGCTGGCGCTGCTGCTCGGCTACCCGCTCGCGTACGCGATCGCCCAGCGCGCCGGCCGGTGGAAGAACCTGCTGCTGGTCTGCGTGATCGCGCCCATGTTCACCAGCTTCCTGGTCCGGACGCTGGCCTGGCAGACCATCCTGTCCGACAACGGCTGGCTGGTGGCCGTGCTGCGCGACGTACACCTGCTGGGCCCGCACGGCCGGCTGATGGCCACGGCCACGGCCGTGGTCCTCGGCCTCACCTACAACTTCCTGCCGTTCATGGTGTTGCCGCTGTACGCGAGCCTGGAACGGCTGGACCGGCGGCTGCTGGAGGCGGCCCGCGACCTGTACGCCGGCCCCACCCGGACCTTCGTGTCGGTGACCCTGCCGCTGTCCATGCCCGGCGTGGTGGCCGGCACGCTGCTCACGTTCATCCCGGCGGCCGGCGACTACATCAACGCCAAGCTGCTGGGCACGCCGAACCAGTACATGATCGGCAACGTCATCGACTCGGCGTTCCTGGTCCGGCTGGACTACCCGCGGGCCGCGGCGCTGTCGTTCCTGCTGATGGCGGTCATCCTGGTGATCGTCTTCGGTTACCTGCGCCGGTCCGGCACCGAGGAGGTGCTGTGATGCGCCGGTGGCTGGCCGCGCACTGGGTGCTGGCCCTGGCCGCGCTGGTGCTCGGCTACCTCTTCCTGCCGATCGCTGTGGTGGCTGCGCTGTCGCTCAACCGGCCCTCCAGCCGGCTGTCGTACGACTTCCACGAGTTCACCCTGGACAACTGGCGCAACCCGTGCGGCAGCCCGGGGATGTGCGACGCGCTGCTGCGCAGCGTGCAGATCGCCGTGCTGGCCACCGTGGTGGCAACGGTGCTCGGCACGCTGATGGCGTTCGCCCTGGCCCGCCACCGGTTCCGCGGCCGGTCCGGGATCAATCTGCTGATCTTCCTGCCGATGGCCACCCCCGAGCTGGTGATGGGCTCCTCCCTGCTCACCCTCTTCGTGGCCGCCGGCGTGCCGCTGGGGTTCTGGACGGTGTTCATCGCGCACGTCATGTTCTGCCTGTCGTTCGTGGTGGTCACCGTCAAGGCCCGGCTCGCCGGGATGGACCGCCGGCTCGAGGAGGCGGCCATGGACCTGTACGCCACGCCGTGGCAGACGTTCCGGCGCATCACCCTGCCCCTGGTGCTGCCCGGGATCGTGGCCGCGGCCCTGCTGGCCTTCTCGCTGTCGTTCGACGACTTCATCATCACCAACTTCAACTCCGGCACCACCGTCACGTTCCCGATGTTCGTCTGGGGCGCCGCGCAGCGCGGCATCCCGCCACAGGTCAACGTGATCGGCACCGCGATGTTCGCGGTCGCCGTGCTGGCCGTGCTGGCCGGCTCGGGCGCTCAGCGGCGCCGCGCCGGCTCGGCCGCCCGCCGCCGGGCCGGTTCGGCCCCTCGGCCCCGGGCCGGCTCGGCCCCTCGGCCCCGGGCCGGCTCGGCCCCTCAGCCAGGCCGTGTGGCACCCGCCGGGCGGCCCGGTCGTACCCCCTGATCCGCCTTCTCTGCGAAGGGCGCCCCGCATGCGCATCCTGATCCTCGGCGCCGGTGGCGTCGGCTCGGCGGCCGTGGCCATCGCGGCCCGGCGCGACTTCTTCGAGGCCTGCGTGGTGGCCGACCACGACCCGGCCCGGGCAGCCCGGGCCGTGGCCGCGGCGAACGCCGGCCGGCCCGCCGGGACCGCGGATGCCGGCCGGCCCGCCGGGGACGCCGGCCGGTCCGCCGGGGACGCCGGCCGGTCCGCCGGGACCGCGGATGCCGGCCGGCCCGCCGGCCCGACGGATGCCGGCCGCTTCATCGCGGCCACCGTGGACGCGTCGTCCGCCCGGGCCGTCACCGAGCTGTGCCGCGCGCACCGGATCAGCCACGTGCTGAACGCGGTCGACCCGCGCTTCGTGATGCCGATCTTCGACGGCGCGTTCGCGGCCGGCGCCGACTACCTCGACATGGCCATGTCGCTGTCCCGGCCGCACCCGGAGCGGCCGTACACCGACTGCGGGGTGAAGCTCGGCGACGAGCAGTTCGCCGCCGCCGACGCCTGGTCGGCGGCCGGCCGGCTGGCGCTGGTCGGCATGGGCGTGGAGCCCGGCCTCTCCGACGTCTTCGCCCGGTACGCCGCCGACGAGCTGTTCGCCACCATCGACGAGATCGGGGTACGCGACGGCGCCAACCTCACCGTCGACGGCTACGACTTCGCGCCGTCGTTCTCCATCTGGACCACCATCGAGGAGTGCCTGAACCCGCCGGTCATCTGGACCGCGGAGCGGGGCTGGCACACCACCGAGCCGTTCGCCGAGCCGGAGGTGTTCGACTTTCCCGCCGGCATCGGGCCGGTGGAGTGCGTGCACGTCGAGCACGAAGAGGTGCTGCTCATCCCGCGCTGGGTGCCGGCCCGCCGGGTCAGCTTCAAGTACGGTCTGGGTGGCGAGTTCATCGAGGTGCTGCGCACCCTGCACAAGCTGGGCCTGGACCGCACCGAGCCGGTCCGGGTCGGCGCGGTGGCCGTGTCGCCGCGGGACGTGGTGGCCGCCTGCCTGCCCGACCCGGCCACCCTGGGCGAGCGGATGCGCGGCAAGACCTGCGCCGGCACCTGGGTCACCGGCACCGGCATGGACGGTCGGCCGCGGTCGGTCTACCTCTACCACGTGGTCGACAACGAGTGGTCGATGACCGAGTACGGCCACCAGGCCGTGGTCTGGCAGACCGCCGTCAACCCGGTCGTGGCGCTGGAGCTGCTGGCCACCGGCGCCTGGTCCGGCGCCGGCGTGCTCGGCCCGGAGGCCTTCCCGCCCCGCCCCTTCCTCGACCTGCTCACCGCCTACGGCACCCCCTGGCACATCCAGGAGCGCTGACCTGCCGGACGCCGCCGGGTGCCGCCGGGCAGGAGGCACTGTCAGGCGAAGGCGGAGTCGAGGATGTCGAGGGCGCGGGCGAGCTCGTCGTCGCTGATCACCAGCGGGGGTAGGAAGCGCAGCACGTTGCCGTACGTGCCGCAGGTCAGCACGAGCAGGCCGGCCCGGTGGCAGGCGGCCGCCACCGTGGCGGTGGCCACCGGATCCGGCTCGAGCGTCCCCGGCCGGACCAGCTCCACCGCCAGCATGGCGCCCCGACCGCGCACCTCGGCGATCCGCGCGTCCCGCTCGGCCAGCCCGCGCAGCCGGGGCAGCATGGTGGCCTCGATGCGCCGGGCGGCCGCGCAGAGGTCCAGCTCGCGCATGGTCTCGATCGCCGCGAGCGACGCGGCGCAGGCGATCGGGTTGCCGCCGTACGTGCCGCCCAGGCCGCCCGGGTGGACCGCGTCCATCAGGTCGGCCCGCCCGGTCACGGCCGCCAGCGGCAGCCCGCCGGCCATCCCCTTGGCCAGCGTGACCAGGTCCGGCACGACGCCCTCGCGCTGCACGGCAAACCAGTCGCCGGTGCGGCAGAAGCCGGTCTGGATCTCGTCGGCCACGAACACCGCCCCGGCCGCCGCGGTCCACTCGCGCAACGCCGGCAGGAAACCCTCCGCCGGTACGACGAACCCGCCCTCGCCCTGGATCGGCTCGATCAGCAGCGCGGCCACGTTCTCGGCGCCCACCTGCTTGTCGATCACGTCGATGGCCCGCGCCGCGGCCGCCGCCCCGGACAAACCGCCGTCGCGCAGCGGGTACGACATGGGCGCCCGGTAGATCTCGCCGGCGAACGGCCCGAACCGGTGCTTGTACGGCATGTTCTTGGCGGTCAACGCCATCGTGAGGTTGGTCCGGCCGTGGTAGGCGTGCTCGAAGACCACCACGGCGGGCCGGCCGGTGGCGTGCCGAGCGATCTTGACGGCGTTCTCCACCGCCTCGGCGCCGGAGTTGAACAGCGCCGAGCGCCGCTCCCCGGCGCCCGGGACCAGCGCGTTGAGCCGCTCGCAGACCGCCACGTACGACTCGTACGGCGCCACCATGAAGCAGGTGTGCGTGAACCGCTCCACCTGGTCGCGGACGGCGGCCACCACCCGGGGCGCGGAGTTGCCGACGCTGGTCACGGCGATGCCGGCCGCGAAGTCGAGCCACTCCCGGCCGTCCACGTCGACCAGGGTGCCGCCGCCGGCGCGCGCCACATACGCCGGGACGACGCTGCCCACCCCGCGGGCGACCGCGGTGGTACGCCGGCGGTGCAATTCCGCCGAGGACCCGGACACGCCTCACACCTCGATCGCGTGCATGACGTGCTTGACCCGGGTGTAGTCCTCCAGGCTGTAGACCGAGAGGTCCTTGCCGTACCCGGAATGCTTGAACCCGCCGTGCGGCATCTCGGCGACCAGCGGGATGTGGGTGTTCACCCAGACGCAGCCGAAATCGAGCCGGCGGGTCATCCGCATCGCGCGGCCGTGGTCCCGGGTCCACACCGACGAGGCCAGGCCGTACCGGACGCCGTTGGCCCACCTGACCGCCTCGTCCTCGTCGGTGAACCGCTGCACGGTGATCACCGGCCCGAACACCTCGTCCTGGCTGATCTCGTCCTGCTGGCGTACCCCGGACACCACGGTGGGGGAGTGGAAGTAGCCGCGCTCGCCGAGCCGGCCCCCGCCGGCCCGCACGTCGGCATGGTCGGGCAACCGGTCCAGGAACCCGGCGACCCGGGCCAGCTGGTTGGCGTTGTTGAGCGGGCCGTAGAGCACGTCCGGGTCGTCCGGCGGCCCGGTCCGGGTGCCCCGGGCCTGCTCGGCCAGCGCCGCCACAAAGTCGTCGTGCACCCGCGGCCCGGCCAGCACCCGGGTGGCGGCCGTGCAGTCCTGACCGGCGTTGAAGTATCCGCCCACCGCGATGGCCTCGGCGGCCGCCGCCACGTCCGCATCGTCGAACAGCAGCACCGGCGCCTTGCCGCCCAGCTCCAGGTGCGCCCGCTTGAGGTCGACGGCCGCCGCCGCGGCGACCTCCATCCCGGCCCGGGCCGAGCCGGTGATCGAGACGAGCCGCGGGGTGGGGTGCGCCACCAGCGCCCGGCCGGTGTCCCGGTCCCCGCAGACCACGTTGAACACCCCGGGCGGCAGGAACTCGGCGGCGATCTCGGCAAGCAGCAGCGTCGACAGGGGAGTGGTGTCCGACGGCTTGAGCACCACCGTGTTCCCGGCGGCCAGCGCCGGCGCGATCTTCCAGACCGCCATCATCAGCGGGTAGTTCCACGGGGTCACCTGGGCGCACACCCCGATCGGCTCGCGCCGGACGTACGAGGTGTGGCCGGCCAGGTACTCGCCGGCCGACCTGCCCTCCAGCAGCCGTGCCGCGCCGGCGAAGAACCGCAGCTGGTCCACGCACGGCGGCAGCTCCTCGTCGGCGGTCAGCCCCCGCGGCTTGCCGGTGTTGCGGACCTCGGCGTCGACCAGCTCGGCGGCCCGGGCCTCCACGGCGTCGGCCAGCTTCAACAGCGCGCGCTGCCGGTCGGCCGGTGTGCTGGCGCCCCACCCCTCGAACGCCGCCGCGGCCGCGGTCAGCGCCGCGTCCACGTCGGCCGCGCCGGAGACCGGAGACCGGGCGAACACCTCGCCGGTGCACGGATCGATCAGGTCGGCGTGCCCGCCGTCGACCGGGTCGACGTACTCGCCGTTGACGAAGTTGCGCAGCAGCTGCTGGTCGGTCATGGCGTCTCCGAGGGTGGCCGGCGCAGGGATCTGCGGGGGTGATCGCATGCCTTCCGCCATCCTTGCTACCGAATTCGCGGCAGACAAGGCCCAGAGCCACTATTTCCGTGCCGACGCCTCCGACGCGCGGTCAGTCCCGGTCGTCGAGCCGGCGCCGCAGCGACCTGCCGGCTCGGAAGGCGCGCTGCGGCAACCAGAAGAGCAGACCAATCACCAGCAAAGACAACACAAGCAGCAGCCAGAGCATCTCGACCCCCGATTCAAGCCCGTCAAACCGTGCCGGGCTTGTTCCCGATCCTCGCCGGCGCTACACACGCCGTCGCGACCCGCTCGGGGATCGACGTCACGCCGCCGCGCGGTGCCGCACCGCGGCGTGGACGGCGTCGGCGAACCGGTGCGGACCGAGCCGCCCGTACAGGTCGCGGGCGTCCTCGCCGGCCGCGGGCAGCAGCACGTGCGGGGCGAGCCCGGCCGCGGCCAGCCGACGCAGGCAGGCCAGCCCGGCCGCGTCGTGGTCCGGGATCACCACCGTGTACGGGTACCGCCCCAACACCCGGGCGAGCCGATCGAGGTTCACCGCCGGTGCGCCGCCGGCCCAGGTGGTGGCGTACCAGCCGGCCAGCGCGTCCACGCTGGACTCCGACTCGACCAGCAGCACCGGCTCCCCGGCGGCCACCGCCATCCGCACCTCGGCCTCCCGGTAGAGCGGCAGGTCGGCCAGCGTCACCCCGATCAGGCCGGGGATTCTTGCCCCGCTCGGGGTGACCGTCTCCCAGCGCAACTCCCGATCCGCGCCGGACCGCCAGCGCTCCAGCACGGCCGGCCCGTAGTCGTGCACGGCCGCCAGGTGGAAACCGCGGCCGGCCGGATGGCCCCGGCGGACCACCGCGGGTGGGAACGTCAGGCGCAGGCCGACCATCCGCACGTACACGTCGGGTCGGACCGGCGGCGGCGCGGCCAGCCGGGTCCGCGAGCAGCGCAGCGCCGCGAGGATCTCGGCCGTGCCGCAGCCGGCGAAGCACTTGAGCCACACCCCGCCGTCCGGGCCGGGCCGCACCGACAGCGACGGGACCCGGTCGGGATGCGCCGGGCACTGCCGGACCCGGCCGCCGGTGGGCCGGCTGCCAACCGCGTCCAGGAGGCCGGTCATCCAGGTGTACGCGTCCATCGGGTCACCGCCCACGCATTCCCGCTGGTGAATCCATTGTCGCAGCCCCGACCGCACCGGTCCAGCGGTCGTCCCGGCACCCTTCGAGCGGGGTCCACGAGAAGGGCTCTCGGTCAGCGCCTGGCGCGACCCCCGGGCCGGGCGGCGGGCAGCAGCGCCAGGGCGGCGAGCTTGGCATGCCCGCCGGCGCCTGCCCGGTCGTGGTGGGCAGCGACCAGGGTCGCGCCCTCCACCAGCAGGAGAAGTTGCCGTCCGAGGGTCTCCGGATGGTCCGCTCCGGCGCGGCCGGCGATGCCGGTCAGCAGGTCGAGCCGGCGATCCAGGTGCCGGGCGGTGATCGTGCGTACCGCCTCGACATGGTGCTGCGCGGCCGCGTTCTGCAGCGCGCAGCCGCGGAAGTCCGGCTCCTCGTACCACCGTTGGAGTACGTCGAAGACGGCGGTGAGCTGGGCGCGCGGGTCGTCGCCGGCGGCCGCCGCGGCCTCGGCGATCCAGCTCGTCACCCGCTCGCTGCGGGCCGTCAGCACCGCCTCGATGAGGCCCTCCTTGCTGCCGAAGTAGCGGTAGAGGGTCTCCTTGGAGATGCCGAGCCGGGTGCACAGTTCGGCGACGCCGATGCCGTCCAGGCCCCGCTCGTACAACAGCGGGGTTGCCGCCTCGACGATGCCGGCGCGGGTCCGTTCCGGGTCGATCGTGGAGCCCTTCGGAACTGGCATGAGATGGATGGTACCGGCCGGTTCGTTCTCCTGCTAACATCTCCGAGTTCGTACCGATCGGTTCGTTCAAGGAGGGCTGATGACGTCGACCCGACGCGCCGGAGTGGGGCAGGCCGTGCGGTTGGCCCTCGGCACCGCGTCGGCGCTCGGCTTCGCCCGCTTCGCGTACGGGCTTCTGCTGCCGGCTATGCGCGACGACCTGCACTGGACGTTGGCCGACGCGGGCGCGATGAGCGCCGGCAACGGCGTCGGCTACCTGCTCGGCGCGCTGCTGGCCACCGGGCTGATCCGCCGGCTCGGCGCGGCCGCCGCGTTTCGGGTCGGCATGGCGCTGACGGCCGGGTCGCTGGCCGCGACCGCCGTCAGCGGCGAGTACCCACTGCTGCTGGGGATCCGGGCGCTGTCCGGGGCGACCGGGGCGCTGGTGTTCATCGCCGGCGGGGTGCTCGCGAGCCACGGCGCCGCGCGCGCCGCCTCGGCCGTGCCCATCACGGTGTACTTCGCCGGCGCCGGGCTGGGCATTGTGGTCGGTGGCGTGACGGTCCCCCTGCTCGGCGCCCACTGGCGGCTGGCCTGGCTCGGCCTTGGCGGCGCCGCCGCGCTGGCGACCGTGCTGAGTTGGAGCGCGGCCGGCGCCGACGGCGGCCGGCCGGTGGCGGCGGGGCACGCCCGGCTCCGGCCGCTCTGGACCACCGCCCTGGCCTATCTGCTGTTCGCCACCGGCTACATCACCTACATCACCTTCCTGTCCGCCTACCTGACCGACCGGCACGCCCCCGTCGGGCAGGTGGTGCTCACCTGGACGGTGCTCGGCGTCGCCGTCGCGGTGGCGCCCGCCGTATGGAGCCGCCCGATCGCCACCTGGCCCGGCGGCCGGGCCCTGGGCGCCCTGCTCGCCGCGCTCGGCGGGGGCTCGGCCCTGGTCCTGGTCTCGTCCGCCTGGCCGGTCGTCCTGCTCTCCGCCCTGGCGTACGGAGCGACGTTCATGGGCGTGCCGGCGGCCGTCACCGCCGTGATGAGGGCGCATGTCCCGGCCGCCGACTGGAGCGCCACCCTCGCGGCCCTCACCACGGTGTTCGCCGCCGGTCAGACCGCCGGTCCGTGGCTCGCCGGCCTGGTCGCCGACCGTACCTCCACCGCGGCCACCCTGGCGTGGACCGCGGTTCTGTGTACCGCCGGCGCCGTGATCGCCCTCGTCGGGCGGCCCGCCGCGCCGGATCACCAACACGCACCCCAGACCAATGGAGCATGACCATGACAACCTTCGTCCTCGTCCCCGGCATGTGCCACGGCGGATGGTGCTTCGCAGACCTCACCCGACGACTGCGCGGCCTCGGACACACCGTCCACCCGCTGACGTTGACCGGCGTCAGCGAGCGCCGCCACCTGCTGCACGGCACGGTGAATCTCGACACGCACATCCAGGACGTCCTTGCCGTCCTCGACGGCGAAGATCTGCGGGACACGGTGCTGGTCGGACACAGTTACGGCGGGATGGTGATCACCGGCGCCGCCGACCGGGCGCCGGACCGGGTCGACGCCCTGGTCTATCTGGACGCCGTGGTGCCCGACGACGGGGACTCCTGCTGGTCCCTGGTGTCCGACCAGGAACGGGCGTGGTACGCCGACGTGGACGAGACCGGATGCGCCTCCCGGCCCCTGCCGTTCTTCGACGCCCGGGCGACGCCGCACCCGATCGCCTCGGTGCTCCAGCCGCTGCGGCTCACCGGCGACCTTGGGCACGTCCGCCGCCGGGACTACGTGTACGCCGCGGGTTGGGCCGACCAGTCCCCGTTCACGCCCATCTACCGGAGGCTGAGCACGGACCCCGGCTGGACGACGCACCCACTGGCCGCCGGTCACAACCTGATGCGGGACGCGCCGGCCGAGCTGTCGGAGATCCTGGTCGACGTCGCCGCCCGCTGAACAGCCGTCGAGTGCCCGCCGGCGGCCTTGCCCACCCGCCGCTCATCCGGTCGACAGCGCTCCGGCAGCGGTTCCGTCAGCCGCGGCAGGAACGCCGGTCGGGGCCGACCGCGAACCGGCGGATCACGGACGCGGTCCGCGAATCGATTTGCCGGCCGGGCGGGGTCGGTACGAAGATCGGCGGGTGGACATGCCCGAAATGATCAACGCCGGTGACATCGTGCTCAAGCGCTGGGAGCTGGCGTGGGCCGAGGAGCTGGCCGGCACCGTCCGGGCGTCCCTGCCGGAGCTGGCCCCGTGGATGCCGTGGGCGAACGAGGCGTACGACCTCGACACCGCCCGGCTGTTCATCGAGGTGTCCGACGACGCGTGGGACGAGGGCACGGCCTTCCAGTACGCCGTCTTCACCGCGGTCGGCGAGCTGGTCGGATCCTGCGGGCTGATGACCCGGATGGGCCCCGGGATCCTCGAGATCGGCTACTGGATCCACAGCGACCACGCCGGCCGGGGCTACGCCACCGCGCTGGCGGGCGCGCTGGCCCGGGTGGCGCTCGCCACCCCGGGCATCGATCGGGCGGGCATCCGGCACGACGCCGCCAACTCCGCGTCCGGTCGGGTGGCCGCCAAGGCCGGCTTCACCGAGGTCGGCCTCGTGGAGCGTGACCCCGAGGCGCCGGGGGAGTCCGGCTTCCATGTCGTGTGGGAACTCGCCCGGCCCGAGCCGTAGGCTGCCCGCATGGAGCAAGAAGACCGGATCGCCCTGTTCCTCGACTACGAGAACCTCGCGCTGGGCGCCCGGGACAACCTCGGCGGCATGACCTTCGACTTCCGGCCCATCGCCGACGCCCTGGCCGAGCGCGGCCGGGTGGTGGTCCGCCGGGCGTACGCCGACTGGTCGTACTTCGACGAGGACCGCCGGATGCTCACCCGCTCGCACATCGAGCTGATCGAGATCCCGCAGCGGATGGGCGCCACCCGCAAGAACGCCGCGGACATCAAGATGGCCGTCGACGCGGTCGAGCTGGCGTTCGAGCGCGACTACATCTCCACGTTCGTCATCTGCACCGGCGACAGCGACTTCACCCCGCTGGTCTACAAGCTGCGGGAGCTCAACAAGCAGGTCATCGGCGTCGGCGTGGAGAAGTCGACCTCGGCGCTGCTGCCGCCGGCCTGCGACGAGTTCCTCTACTACGACCGGCTGGAGGGCGTGGAGGTCCCGCCACCCCGGGCCAAGCGAAGCCGGCCGGAGCGGGCGCCCGCCCGAGAGCCGCAGCGGGTCGAGGTCGAGGAGGCCCCAGCGCCCGAGGAGCCGGCGCGGGACGTCGACAGCCTCGCCGTGCTGGTGGCGCAGACCGTGGCCGGGCTGCAGGGCAGCTCGGGTGGCGCGGTGACCGCCTCCACCCTGAAGCGCACCCTGCTGCGCAAGGACCCCACCTTCACCGAGTCCGACTACGGGTTCCGCACCTTCGGCGAGCTGCTGCGCCACCTCGCCGGCAACACGGTGGTCGAGCTGGCCGAGGGTCCCGCAAAGGGCGATCCCGAGGTGTCGCTGCCGGAGCACGGCGACCGGGAGATGGCGTTCGGCCTGTTGCGGTCGGTGGTGGCCGACCACGCCGAGCGGGACGGCGCGGTGGCGCTGTCCGGGCTGAAGAACCAGCTCCGGCGCGCCCGCCCGGACTTCAGCGAGAAGAAGCTGGGTTACCGCACCTTCCTGCAGTTCTGCAAGGCGGCGGCGACCGGTGGCGCGGTCCGGCTGGAGTGGAGCCCGGAGGCCGACGACTACCTGCTCACCCCGCCGGCCCGCTGACCCGACCGTCACCCCGGGGTCGTCCCGGTTGCCGGCGAGACCTCATTCCGGCCGGCGGATCGTGCACCGGCCGAACAGCCGCACCGGCAGCCGGCCGGTCCGGACCGGCGCCCGGTGCACGGCCGCGGCCGGCCAGCGCCGTCGCGCGGCGCGCTCGGCGCGGCCGAGGATCGGCCGGACGTCGTAGATCCAGGCCACGCCGCCGGGCCGCAGCACCCGCCCGATCTCGCCGACCACGGCGGGCGCGTCGGCCCAGTGGTGCAGGCTGAGCGAGGACACCACCAGGTCGAAGGCGTCGTCCGGGAACGGCATGTCGCCGCCGTCGGCCGCGACGAACCGTACCCGCTCGGTGAGTCCGGCCGCCCGGGCCGCCGCGGCGGCGTGCTCGACCATCGTCGGCGCCAGGTCGAGGCCGTCGAGGGTGACCTGCGGCAGCGCCGCGGCGAGCGCGAGCGGCACCGTGCCCGGCCCGGTGCCGACGTCGAGGATCCGGGCCCCGGGCGGCAGGTCCGCCGCGGCGACGTCCGCGACGATCCGGCCGTACAGGCCGCGACCGGGCCGCCGGGCGATCTGCTCGTACCGGTCGGGGCGGCCGGTGAGCCCGTACATGTGGGCGTGTGCGTGTCGCATCGATGCCTCCTGCTCCTGTCGGACACGGTGTCAGTTTCCGTACACTGTGTTCGATTATTGAGTCGCCGGGGTGGGCCGGGTCAACGGACAACCTCCCGGTTCTGTGCGGTACCGGACAGGGCGGCGGCGATTGTTCGCCGGGAAGGGGGCACGGCATGCCGAAGGTGGCCGACCGGCGGGTGCGGCGCACCCGCGCCAGCCTCGCGGAGGCGCTGACCGAGCTGATCCTGCAGCGCGGCTACGAGGCCATCACCGTGCAGGACCTGCTGGACCGCGCCGACATCGGCCGATCCACCTTTTACGCCCACTTCCGGGACAAGGAGGACCTCCTGCTGTCCTGCTTCGACGACCTGCGCGCGGAGCTGCGGCGGGAACTCGACGAGCTGAGCCCGCACGGCGGCCCCCCGGACCCCGCCCAGCCGTCGATCGTGGTGTTCGCGCACGCGTACCGGCACCGGCGGATCTACCGCGCCCTGTGCGGCCGCGGCGGCGGCACGGTCGTGCCCCGGCACCTGCACGCGCTGATCGGCGACGCGCTCCGCCCGCACCTGGCGCCGCACCTCGCCGCCGCCGGGGCGACGATCCCGGTCGAGGTCGTGGCCGAGTTCTACGCCTCGGGCCTGCTGGGCGTCCTGACCTGGTGGGTCGGCGCCGGCTTCCCGCACGGCCCGGCCGAACTGGCCCGGATGTACGGCGCCATGGCCAACCCCGGTGTCATGGCGGTGCTCGGCCACCCGCCGTCGTAGCCTTGCCGGTCGGCGTGGGCGGCGCTGATCAACCGGCCGCGGCTGTGCGCGTGGTTCGCCCGATGAGCGGCAACGTTCCGCAAATTCCGGTACGCCCCGTTTGGCGACCGACACGCACAGTCAACTCACAGCCCGAGGCCTTGGTTGCTCCGCACATCGACACGTAGCCTTGCCTGCGCTGCCATCTCCGCAGGAAGGACGCCGTGTCGCAGACCCCCCGCTCCAACGCCCGCGCCGAGCGGACCGCCGCCGGCACCAAGCGACGGCGCATCCGACGCATCCCCCGCTGGGCCGCCTGGTGCACCGGGGTCGGCGTCGTGTTGATGCTGCTCAGCGGTGCCGCGCTGGGCGGCAGCGAGGCGCTGCTGAACGCCGCCACCAGCAAGGTGACCCAGCGCAACCTGCTGGGCAGCGCGGGCGGGGAACGGCACCACCAGAGCATCACCGGGGCGAAGAACATCCTGCTCGTCGGCCTCGACGCCCGCCCGGGGCAGAACCCGAACGATCTCGTCCGGTCCGACTCGATCATCCTGATGCACATCCCGGCCGACCACAGCAAGGCGTACCTGGTCTCGCTGCCCCGGGACACGCTGGTCGAGATCCCGGCGTACGACAACGGCGTCCGGCCGTACCGTGGCGGTCAGAACAAGATCAACGCCGCGTTCGCCTTCGGCAGCCAGGGGCTGACCGGCGCGGCCGCCGAGTCCCACGGGTTCGAGCTGCTGGCGCTGACCGTGAAGCACATCACCGGCATCACCCCGGACGCCGGCGCGATCATCGACTTCACCGGCTTCAAGCAGGTGGTCCAGACGCTCGGTCGGGTCTGCATGTACGTGGACGAGACGACCACCTCGATCCACGTCGGCAAGGACGCCAACGGCCGGCCGGCGGGGCCGTACAAGATCAATCCGGACGGTACGGTGAACCACCGCATCCCCGGGGTCACCCCGAACATCTACACCAAGGGCAACCACTGCTTCTCCCCGGCCGAGGCGCTGGACTTCGTCCGGCAGCGTGACCTGCTGGCCAACCGGGACTACGACTACGGCCGGCAGCGCCACCAGCAGCAGTTCCTCAAGGCCGTCATGAAGCAGGTGGTGAGCGACGGGCTGAACTCGCCCACCAAGCTGCCGTCCCTGCTGTCCGCGGTGGGCAAGGCCATGACGGTCGACGACGGCGGGATCAAGCTCGAGGACTGGGCGTTCGCCATGCGGGGGATCAAGCCCGACTCGATCACCACCATCAAGACCAACAACGGCACCTTCAACAGCCGGTCGGTGCCCGGCGTGGGCAGCGCGGAGATCCTCAGCCCGACCAGCCTGCAGCTGCTGAAATCGGTCCGCGAGGACGACGTCCAGGCCTTCGTGGCCGCGCACCCGACCTGGGTCACCGCCGACAGCGCCGCCCCGACCACGGGCTGAGCCCGACGTCGTTTGCTCGAGGCGGCGTTTGCGCGAACCGCCGTCCGGGCGGGTGGACCGGTGCGTAACGTGGGCCGGGTGAACGATGCCCGCGTACGCCGCCGGCTGCTGCTCACCGGCGCCGGCGCGGCCGCGGCGGCGGTCCTGACCGGGTGTGACCGGGCGGCGCCGGCCCCGGCGCGGCGGGCCGACGCCCTCGCCTCGCCGGCCGCCTCCCCGTCGGTGTCCGGCGCGACCGCGGGTCCGGACGCGGCCCTCCGGCGCAAGATCGCCAGCCTGCTGGTGGTGGGGTTCCGCGGCGAGACGGTCACCGACAACGACTGGATCGTGCGGGCGATCCGCAACGGGCTCGGCGGCGTGATCCTCTTCGACCGCGACCTGCAGACGAACGCCGTCCGCAACATCAGCTCGCCCACCCAGGCCGCGGCCCTGGTGAAGTCCCTGCGGCAGGCCTCACCCGGGCGGCTGATCGTCTCGATCGACCAGGAGGGCGGCCAGACCTCCCGGCTCAACCCCGCAAACGGCTTCCCGGCCAGCCAGTCCGAGGCCGAGATCGGCGCGGCCAACAATCCCGGCACCACCCGGACCTGGGCCGAGGGCATCGCCAAGGACCTCACCACCATCGGCGCGAACCTGAACTACGCCCCGGTCGTCGACCTGGACGTGAATCCGGACAACCCGGCCATCGGCAAGCTGGGGCGCAGCTTCTCCGGCGACCCGGACGTGGTGGTCGGCAACGCCACGATCGAGCTGCAGGCGCACCGGAACGCCAAGGTCAAGACGGTGATCAAACACTTCCCCGGGCTGGGCAGCGCCACCGGCAACACCGACTTCGACGTGGTCGACGTCAGCGGCAGCTGGCAGGAGCGGGAACTCGAACCGTTCCAGCGGCTGATCGCGGCCGGCGTGGTCGACTCGGTGATGGCCGCGCACATCCTGAACACCCGGCTCGACCCGGACCATCCGGCCTCGCTGTCCCGGGCCGTGGTGACCGACCTGCTGCGCGGCAAGCTCGGCTGGAAGGGCCCGGTGGTCAGCGACGACATGCAGGCCGCCGCCATCACCCGCAAGGTCCCGGCCGACCAGGCGGTCACGCTGGCCCTGCAGGCCGGCGTCGACCTGCTCGTCTTTGCCAACCAGCAGGTGTACGACGAGAGCGTGGTGGACTCGACCATCGACACGATCGTCGGTCAGATCCGCTCGGGCAGCCTCACCGAGACCCAGCTCGATCAGGCCGTCGCCAGAGTGGACGCCCTGCGGCCGACGAGCTGATCGGTGTTTCCCCCGGCCGAAGCCGGGTAGCCCGGCCGACATGCCCGCCTGGATGGCCACCCTCGGACCACTGCTGCTGCCCGCCGATGACCCAGCCCAACTGTTGCCGGCCCGCGAGCAGATGGCGTTCACGCTCGGCTTCCACATCATCCTGGTGCCCTTCGGGGTGGCGTTCACCTTCCTCATGCTGATCGCCAACGCTCGCGGGATCCGCCGCAACGACGAGACGGCGCTGCTGCTGGCCCGCCGCTGGTCGCAGGTGGCGGCGGTGCTCTTCGCGGTGGGCGCGGTGTCCGGCACGGTTCTGTCGTTCGAACTGGGACTGCTCTGGCCGCGGCTGATGGGCGCCTACGGCGCAGCCTTCGGCATCCCGTTCGCGGTGGAGGGGCTGTTCTTCTTCCTTGAGGCGATCTTCGTCGCCATCTATATCTACGGCTGGCGCCGGATGCGCCCCTGGCCGCACTTCTGGACGGGCGTGCCCGTGGTGCTCTCCGGCATCGGCGGCACGGCCTCGGTGGTGGCCGCGAACTCCTGGATGAACCGCCCCGGCGGCTTCACCGTCCGGGAGGGTCGGATCGTCCAGGTCGACCCGCTCGCCGTCATCTTCAACGGCGCCTTCTGGTATGAGTCCGTCCACATGTTGTTGGCCGCGTACATGGTCGCCGGGTTCATCATCGCCGGCGTGTACGGGGTCGGGATGCTGCGCGGGCGCCGCGACCGGTACCACCGGCTCGGCCTGCTCATCCCGCTGACCGTGGCCGCCGTGGCGACCCCACTGCAGATCGTGGTGGGCGACGTGGCCGCCCGCGAGGTCTACCGCAACGAGCCGGCGAAGTTCGCCGCCATCGAGGCTGTGCCGCGTACCGGCACGCACGTGCCCGAGGTGCTGGGCGGCTACTACGCCGACGGCGAGGTGCACGCCGGGATCCGGATCCCGAACGGCGCCTCCCTGCTATCCGGGTACTCGCCGTCGACACGCATCCGCGGCCTGGACGCCGTCCCCGCGGATGTCCGTCCCCCGGACCGGCTGGTGGCGATCGTGCACCTCGGCTTCGACGTGATGGTGGGCATCGGGTCAGCCCTGCTGGCGCTCTCCGCATGGTACGCGCTGGCCTGGTGGCGCCGGCGCGACCTGCCGCGCAGCCGCTGGTTCCTGCGGGCAACCGCAGTCAGCGGGCCGCTGGCCGTGGTGGCCCTGGAGGCGGGCTGGGTGGTCACCGAGGTGGGCCGCCAGCCCTGGACGGTGGTCGGTCATCTGCTGACCCGGGACGCAGTGGCCACCAACGGCAACCTGTGGCTGTTCTTCGCGGCCACCCTGCTGCTGTATGCCGCGGTCGGGGCCGCAACCATCTATGTCCTGCGGCTGATCCGGGCCAGGTGGCGTGATCAGGGCGGCGCCCGGGAGGGGGAGGTCCCCTACGGTCCGTCCCGGGCCCGCGAGGCGGCGGCCGGCGAGGCCCCTGCCGTGGAGGGCCGGTCATGAGCACGCTCGCCGCGGTCGTGCTGTTCGTCGGCGTCACCGCCTACGCCGTGCTGGGCGGGGCCGACTACGGAGCGGGCTTCTGGGACCTCACCGCCGGCGGCGCCCGGCGGGGTGCCGAGCCCCGGCACCTGGTCGACCAGGCCCTCGCCCCGGTATGGGAGGCCAACCACGTCTGGCTGATCTTCTGTCTGGTGATGCTGTGGACCGCCTTCCCTCCCGCGTTCGCCGCCATCATGACCACGCTCTACATCCCGCTGGGGCTGGCCGCGCTCGGCATCGTGGTGCGCGGCAGCGGCTTCGCCTTCCGCAAGGTGCTGGTCCGTACCGACCAGCAGCGGGCCGCAGGCGCCGCGTTCGCGGCGTCCTCGGTGATCACACCGTTTTTCCTCGGCTCCGTGGCCGGCGGCATCGCCTCCGGCCGGGTGCCGACCGGAGGTCACGGCGACCCGATCACCGGTTGGGTCAACCCGACCTCACTGCTCGGCGGGCTGCTCGCGGTCGGCGTCACGGCGTTCGTCGCCGCGGTGTTCCTCACAGCGGAGGCGCGGCTCCGGTCCGATGACGGCATCGAGCGCCGCTTCCGCCGCCGCGCCCAGGGCAGCGCGATCGGCACCGGCGCGGTGGCGCTGGCCGGGATCGCGGTCCTGCACGCCGATGCCGGGCGGCTCTTCACCGGGCTGACCACCCGGGCGCTACCGCTGGTGCTGATCTCGGCGCTGTGCGGGCTGGCCAGCCTCTTCCTGCTGCACCGGGCGGCGCCCCGGCTGCTACAGGCCCTCGCGGTCAGCGCCGCCGGCACCGTGGTGGTCGGGTGGGGCGTCGCCCAGTATCCGTACCTGCTCGGCACGCACCTGCGGATCGGGGCGGCGGCCGCGCCGGACGCCACGTTGGCGGCGCTCACCGTGGTGGCGGCCTTCGCGCTGCTGCTCGTCGTACCCGCCGTGGCCTTGCTCTTCGTGTTGCAACAGCGCGGCCACCTGGACAGTGCGTGAGCCGGGCCGGTGCGCCGCCTGGGCCAGCCGCCGGTCGATCAGGGGCTTTTGACCTACGCCCTTGCTGGCTCGGGCGGCGCCAGTGCGTGCCGCTCCAACGCCGGTCGGTGGTCAATGTCGACAGATATGTCCGCGATGTGACAGCGGCCCGACCCCCACGGTGCGACGCTGTCCGCAGGTAAGGATGGGCCCCTGGCACCGCTCCCGGTGCGGCCCGGGCCCCTCGTCAACGCCTCCCGCTCCGGAGGACGCCATGCGCGTGCCGACCATGGACACCGTTCCCCGGCCCCGCGACCTGGCCGACCGCGACGACCCGGCCGTGCTGTATGCCAAGTCGTACCTGCTGATCCGGACCTCGGTGGGGCTCATCGGGATCCTGCTGCCGGTCGTGCTCATCGTCGGTGAGGCGTACTTCCTGCGCGGCGGCGTGCACGTGCGCGGCTCGCTCAGCGCGTACTACTTCACCCCCATGCGGGACATCTTCGTGGCGAGCCTGTCCGTGACCGGCTTCCTGCTGGTGACCTACCTGGCGGGCCAGCCGAGGACCTGGGATTTCTGGCTCAGCCTGCTCGCCGGGATCGCGGTCATCGGGGTCGTGTTCTTCCCGACCTCCCGCCCCGAGTTGACCGCCGGCGCGGCCCGCTGCGGCACCGTACCGGAGCCGGCGGGCTGCTCACCGATCCAGCAGTCCCTGGGGGAGACACCGACGGCCACCGTCCACTTCTGCTGCGCCGCGGTCTTCATGCTCAGCATCGCGGTGCTCGCGTTCCTGTTCGCCTACCGCGAGCAGAACCGGAACGCCAGCCCCGGCATGGCCCGCGTACAGAAGCTCTGTGGCTGGCTGATCATCGCGGCGGTCGCCTGGGTGGGGCTCGGCCGGCTGCTGCACGCGGACGTCTGGGAGCTGACGCCGCTGTACCTCGGCGAGGTCGTCTCGGTCGCGGCGTTCGGCGTCTCCTGGCTGCTCACCGGCCGGGACCTGCTGCGCGGACTGCTGCCCGGGCGGCGCGCGGCGCCCCCGGCCGCGGCCGACCGGATCCAGCCGGAGCCCGCGCACTGAGCCCGGATCCGTGCGACGCCCACGTGTCGGGCCGGCGTGACCGCTCAGCCGGCGCGTTCAGCCCCCGTCCTCATCGGATTCCCGCAGGAACGCCACCACGGCGAGGACCCGTCGGTGCGTGTCCCGGTCGGCAGCGAGACCCAGCTTGCCGAAGATGCTGGCCACGTGCTTCTCGACGGAGCCCTCCGAGATGTGCAGACGGCGGGCGACGGAGGCGTTCGACCGGCCCTCCGCCATGCTCGTGAGCACCTGCCGCTCGCGGTCGGTCAGGGTACGCAGCACCGGGTCCCGCCGGCCGCGGCTGAACAGCTGGCGGACGACCTCGGGGTCGATGACCGTGCCGCCACCGCCCACCTGCGCCACCGCATCCAGGAAGTCCCCAGTGTCGGCCACCCGGTCCTTGAGCAGATAGCCGACGCCGCGGATGTCGCCGGCGAGCAACTCCGTCGCGTAGCGGTCCACGACGTACTGCGACAGGACCAGCACGGCGGTCCCGGGGTGGTCCCGCCGAATGGCGAGGGCGGCGCGCAGCCCCTCATCGGTGAACGAGGGAGGCATCCGGATGTCGACGACGGCCAGCCCGGGCCGGTGCTCGGCCACCGCGCGAAGCAGCGAGTCGGGATCGGCCACGGTCGCCACGACCTCGTGGCCCTTCTCCGCCAGCAGCCGGGCGAGCCCGTCGCGGAGCAGGACGGCGTCCTCGGCGATCACGAGACGCACGGCAGCTCCACGGTGACCACCGTAGGCCCACCGGCCGGGCTGGTGACGGTCAGCGTTCCGCCGACGCTGTCGACCCGCTCGACCAGCCCCGCGAGGCCACCGCCGGGGCGCACGACCGCCCCGCCGGCGCCGTCGTCACCGACCTGCACGACGAGATGGTCCCCGCGGCGGCGGATACGCACCCAGCCGTCCCGGGCCCGGCTGTGCTTGGCCAGGTTGGCCAGCAGCTCCCCGACACAGAAGTACGCCGTGCCCTCCACCACCGGCGTGGGCCGGGCCGCCAGCTCGAGCTCGGTGCTCACCGGCACGGGACAACGGGCGGCCACCATGGGCACCGCGCCGTCCAGCCCCAGGTCGGTGAGCACTGCCGGATAGATGCCACGGGCCAGGTCCCGGAGCTCGACCAGCGCCTGTTTGGCCTCGGCGTGCGCGGCCGCGACCCGCGCGGCGGCCGGATGTGGCGGGCCGGCCTCGAGTTCCTCCCGGGCCCGCCCGAGCTCCATGGCCAGCGCAACGATGCGCACCTGGGCGCCGTCGTGCAGGTCGCGCTCCAGCCGTCGCAGGTGCGCCCGGGACTGCTCCACGGCCTGATCGCGGCGACGGGTCATCACCCGCAGCCGGTCGTCGGCCGGCTGCCCCGGCAGCAGTCGCCACCGGAGCCGGTCCGCCGCGGTGAGCCCGTGCACCAGCCAGGGCGTGGCCAGCAGACCGACCAGTCCGGCGGCGCTGACCAGCACCGGGTGCGGTGGCCAGTCGCCGGGATGCCAACGCCAGTCGACCACCGCGATCCGGCCGGCCGGCTGCTGACCCGGCGACGGCAGCCAGCCGCGCCAGAGCGGATAGCTGAGTGCGGCCACCGACTCCACCCAGCAGAGCGCCACCAGGTAGGCCTGCGCGACCCCCAGCGGCGCGGCCAGCAGCGCGTACAGCAGGCACCGCCAGCCCGTGCGGTCGCCGAGCGCGTCCCGGGTCCAGCCGACCGGCCCGGACCGGGTATGCGCCAGCGGCGCCGGCCGCGGCGGGCCGGTGCCGGCCAACAGGCGGGCGCGGGCACGCTCGACGACGCTCACCGCCCGGGCGGACGCGACCACGGCGGCCAACAGGGCCAGCCCCGCGACGGTGACGCTGGCGATCAGGGCGTAGCCGAGCAGGGCCACGAAGGCCAGGCAAACCACCGAGACCAGGGCTCCGAGCAGCAGGTGCGCCGTCTCGCGCCAGGTGCGGGCCCGGAACGGCTCGGTCAGCACGCGCAGCAGCACGGTCATCGGTCGCTCCCCGCGCCAACCCACGCCGAGCCGTGCGGTCCCGGCCCGTCCGGCGAGTTGCTGTGCGGCGCGGCACCGTGCGACGCCGGGCCGTCCGCCGACGGACGCGCTGGCCCGTGCGGCGCGCGCCGCCGCCGGACCACCAGCCAGGCGCCGGTGAACAGGACCGCGCTGTTGGCCAGGTACAGCCACTCGGTCGCCTGGCCGGGCCCGAGGCCGAGCGCCGGCGCCTGGTCGCGTACGTGGATCAGCGCGTTGCCGTAGTCGGTCGCCGCGTCGGTGTCCATCGACAGCACGGTGTCCATTGTCCAGTTCCAGGCGGTGTGGAAGCCAACGGCCAGCCACAGCGAGCCGGTGCCGAGGCGGGTCAGCACGAAGAAGCCCGCCATCAGCATCAGGTCGGCGGTCAGGATCGGCGCCAGCAGCGGCGCCGCCGGCACGCCGGAGAAGTGCGGCAGCACGAAGATCAGGCTGGACACCACCGCGGCCCGCCGCAACGGCCAACCCTCGGCCAGCGTCTGCAACGCGTACCCACGGAAGGCGACCTCCTGCATGACGGCGCTGGCGGCGTACATGAAATGGCCGGCGGCAAGCAGCGCGAGCACGGCGGCCGGAGCCCGTTCGCCCAGTTCCGTGCCGGTCACCCGGACCCAGCCGAGCGCCCGGGCGGCGACGAACACCGCCGCCAGCGACGCCGTCCCGGCCCCGAAGCCGACCAGGGCGTCGCGCGGGCGCCACCGGGACAGGCCGATGTCCGCCCACGGCCGGCGGTCGACGAACCGGCGGAACAGGTACGCGAGGCCCACCGCGGTCACCGCGATGACGGCGTGCGCGAGCAGATTCGCGGGCAGGCGATCCCCGGCCAGCGCGGCCGCGACCCCGGTGGCGCCCAGCACCAGAACCAGGTAGCAGGCGAGCCGCCACCCCTTGCGGGGCCGCCCGGACGGTTCCCGGAACAGCCCCCCGTCACCCGTCGGTGCGCTCTCCGATGTGGAGGCCATGCCCGTCCCCTCTCGCCGGTCCGCGTTCGCACATCACGCTAGGAACGCCACCGGCCGGGCAGAACGCGGTTGTCCTCCGACACCGCTGGGGGACAGCCCCCGCCCGGCGGAGCCGGCTTCGTCGGCTGGGGTCCGGGCCCGAGTGGGTGCTGTCAGGATGCTGCCCCCCGTCCCGGCCGGCCTCGGCCGGGACGGCGCCGGGCCCGGAATGCTCGCGCAGCGGGCGCGGCATCCCTGCCCCGCCGTCCCGACCGGGCATGCGGTCAGCCGTACAGCTTCTCCAGGATCCGGGCCACCCCGTCATCGCCGTTGCCGGCGGTGTGGTTGACCGTCGCCGCCAGCACCGCCGGGTGGGCGTTGGCCACCGCGTACGCCGTGCCGGCCCAGTCGAGCATCGACAGGTCGTTGGGCCCGTCGCCGAACGCGAGCACCTCGGCCGGGTCGATGTGCCAGTCGGCGCACAGCTCGGCGAGGCCACCCGCCTTCGACACGGCGGGCGCGGCGATCTCCAGCGGCGCGGTCAGTTCGGCCCACGTGCAGGCCACGCGGCCGCCCAGGATCGGGCGCAGCAGCGCCCAGGCCGCCTCGGGGTTGCGGTCCGGCAGCGACACCATGAGCTTCACCAGCGGCTCGGCCAGCAACTCCGCGGTCGAGTCGACCAGGATCCGGTTCCGGTCCAGCGTCGGCCGGTACCGATAGCCCCGGTCGAAGAACACCCGCTCGCCGGTCTCCACGGCGATTCCGGAACCCGGGATCCGCCGGTGCACCTCGTCGATCACCCGCGCCGCCAGGTCCCGATCGAGCGGGTGCCGGATGTCGACCCGGCCGCTGGCCAGGTCGTACCGCACGGCGCCGTTGACGCAGACCGCGGCGTCGATCAGCGGCCCGGCGGACCGTTCGGTGCCGCCGTCCGCACCCGCCCGGCGGCCGTCCCGGCTGTCGGCGTCCCGGCTGCCGGCGACGGCCTCGCGGATGTCGCCGTCCTCCCCGCCCTCGTGGCCGCCGAACAGCAGTGCCACGATGCGCGGCGGCCGGGCGGTGGCCGCCACCACTCGGGCGCCGGCCGAGCGCGCCAACCGCAGCGCCGCCCGGGTGCGATCGGTGAGCATCGACGCGGTGTCCAGCAGCGTGCCGTCGAGGTCGGACGCCACCAGTCGCGGGCGGCTCACGACGACCCGCCGGCGATGCTCGCGCCGGGCGGCGGGGGAGGGGGCGTGGCGCGGGTCATGCACCGACCGTAACCGACGGCCGGGCGGCACTTCCTATCCCACTCACCGTTGCTGGGTCACCGGGGCCGCGAAGAACGCGGCGATCGGCTCGACGACCCGGGGAAAGGCCCGGTTGATGGCATCGTGCCGGCAGCGGGGGATCAGCAGGGTCCGGGCCCGGGGCAGCGCCCGGGCCAGCGCCTCGTTCAGGGCGGCGAACGCGGGCGGGCCGGCGGCGCCGGAGACCAGCAGCACCTCGGCCTCGATCCCGGCGTACCGGTCGGCGGGTCCGTCGTGGGCCGCCACCTGCCGGCTCTCCGGCAGCGTCGTCGGCAGCAACTCACCCATCGTCCGTCCGATCGGGGTGCGCAGCAGCAGGCGCGTCATGGCCAGCTGTACGCCCAGCGGGAGCCGCGCCGCCGCGGAGTTGTCGTTGACGCCGGCGCCCACGATGCACAGGGACCGCGCCGTGTCCCCGGCCCGCAGGGCGGCCTCGGCCGCATCGAGGTAGCCGGTCGGGAAGATGCCGTCCACCTGCACGGCGCCGTCGTACAGCGCGATCCGCCGCCCCGGCCGGCGAAGCGCGGTCTCCATCACCACCATGCCGCCGTAGCTGTGCCCGAGCACGTTGTCGGCCCCGGTGTGCTCGAGCACGGCGGCGAGGTCCTCGACCTCCTGCTCGACGGTGTACGGCTCACGCTTCGGCGCCGCGTCCGCCCGCCCGCGCCGGTTGTACAGGTGCACCGTGAACCGGTCGGCGAGCGTCGCGGCGAGCCGCCGGTACGCGTCGATGGTGACCCCGCCGCCATGGACCAGGACAATGCCGGGCCCCTGCCCGGTGGAGTGAACGACGATCGGTGCGCCGTCGGATGAGGTGATCCGTTCCATGTGCGCCTTCCTCCCCGAATAACCGCGAACGACGTTTGCAGTTTACAGTGGAACGGTGAGCGACGCAGCCACGAATCCGGGCCGGGAGTCGATCTGGGCGCGGCCGGAGCGGGGCGCCCGGGGCCCGGCGCCGGGGCACAGCCGGGAGGCCATCGTGGCGGCGGCCGTCGCCCTCGCCGACTCCCACGGGCTCGCCGCGGTGTCGATGCGGGCCGTCGCCACCGAGCTGGGCACCGGCGCCGGCACCCTGTACCGGTACCTGTCCGGCCGGGACGACCTGCTGGATCTGATGGCCGATCGGGTGGTGGGGGAGCTGATGCCGTTTCCGGCCGTCCCGGACCCCGGTGTCGCGAACGCGTCCCCGGCCGGCGGCGCGGCCGCCGCCGGCTGGCTCGATCGGATGCTGGCGCTCGCCCGCCGGCAGCTCATGCTGTTTCAGGCGCATCCCTGGCTGGTCGAGCTGGTCCGGCGCGGCGTGTCGCCCGGCCCCAACACCCTCGGCTACCTCGACCACTGCCTGGACATCCTGCGGCCCGTGCGCTGCTCGGCGACGGCCAAGTTCGAGGCCATGGCGATGGTGACCGGCGTGGTGTCCCTGTTCGCCCGCGCCGGGGCGTCCGCCGGGTCCGTCACCTTCGCCGGCCTGGACCTCGCCGCGTACCCGCACCTGGTGGCCGCGTTCGCCGAGCCGGCCGGTCCCGTGCCCCGGCAGGACCTCTTCGAGCGCACGCTTCGCGGCCTGCTCTCCGGGCTGCTCGGTACCGGTCAACGCTGACGCGCCGGCCCCGACCGGAAACGACGGGCGAGGTTGGGCGCTCCGGCCTTGATCGACACGAGATCGGCGGATCTGGGGGTTGTGGTTCGGGTCGGGACCCTCTGCCACGCGATCTTGTGTTGATCAAGGGGTTCGGATCGTTCCCGGTTTGGGTGCGGGCGGGCTGGGTGTCGGGTTTGGGGTTGGTTGGGTGGTGGCCTGTGGTGACCGGCACTCGGGGGGTTGCCCGGTTTGTCGGGTTGGCTGGAATCGGTGTGGGGGCCCGGACGTTGTACCGGGTCCACGGCCGCAGTACCTGCCCGCCCGGCGCGGTGGGCCTGGTCCGAGAGCCACCCCCGAGACCCCCAGGGTCGGGGAATGGTGGCGGGCGGGTCGTGGTTACACCCGGTCCGGATGACCGTAGGAGCGCCCCCCGCTGGGCCCCGGTCATCGTGCGGATCTTGTTCTTGATTTTTCCGCCCGCGCCCACCCCCCGGGTGTGCGGGCTGGTTCTTCCCCCTCTTGTTCTTTTCGTGTCGTCGCGCGCGGTCCCCCCATGCGTGCGTGCCGGCCCAACCCCCCAAGGAGTTCTCACATGAAGACGACGCTGATGCGTAAGACGGTCCTGTCGGTTGCTGGTATGGCGTTCGCCGGTGGTCTGGTCGCCGGCCCGGTCACGGGCGCGATGGCCGCCGACACTCACAGCGCCAAGCCCGCCGCCGCGGCGGTGCAGACGGTCTCGGCCGACAAGCCCGACGCGGGCAAGT
>NZ_JBHLUE010000020.1:0-108259 GCF_042434095.1 Plantactinospora siamensis | reverse complement strand
CTCGGTGACGCCAACGACCACGACTCGCTGGGCCTGTTCCAGCAGCGCCCGACCTCCGGTTGGGGCTCGCCGGAGCAGATCACCAACCCGCAGTACGCCACCACCGCCTTCCAGAAGGCCCTCAAGCAGGTGCCGGGCTGGCAGGACATGCCGCTGACCGACGCCGCGCAGAAGGTCCAGGTCTCGGCCTACCCCGACGCCTACGCCAAGTGGGAGTCCCAGGCCGCCGACCTGACCGCCCAGTACTGGAACAGCTGACCCAAGCCACCACCCCACGCCGCTGGCCGGGCCCCCACACCGGGGACCCGGCCAGCGGCATCTCCCAGGCCGGGCCCCGCGAACCGGGGACCCGGCCGGCGGCATCCCCACCCGCGCCGGGCCCCCACACCACGGGGCCCGGCCAGCGGCAACTAACCCCGCGCCCGGCCCCGCGAACCGGGGATCCGGCAACATCTCCCAGGCTGTCTGCGTCCCGGTGGTAAGCAGGAGGCTCCATCCAGTGCGCGTTGCGGCGTAGAGAGAATCGAAGGTATGCACGACGCCGAGAAGCACCGAAGAGACGAGGTCGATGTGTCGACACCGAGCCCAGCTCCGTCGCCCGGGCCGACGGTGCTGATCACCGGAGCGGCTGGCGGCGTGGCCCGCTATCTGGTCCCGGCACTCCGGTCGGCCTATACGTTGCGCCTGACCGATCGGATCTCGGCGCCGGACGCCATCGTCGGCGACCTGGGCGACGCGGCTTTCGCGCGCCGCGTCTGCGCGGAAGTTCAGACGGTCGTCCATCTCGCCGCCGATGCCGATCCCAACCAGCCATGGCAGCGACTACGGGAGCCCAACGCCAACGCGGTGGCGAACGTCCTGGAGGGCGCAGCGGCCGCCGGGGTGTCGCGCGTGGTGCTGGCCAGTTCGTTGCACGCGATGGGCGGGCACGCCGACGCCGGCGAGACCGAGGTGGGCGAGGACGCCCCTGCTTATCCCTGTTGTACGTACGGAGCCTTGAAGGTGTTCGCCGAGAACCTGGGCCGGCTCTATGCCGACCAGGAGCGCCTGCGGGTGGTGTGCCTGCGCCTCGGCGGCGTTCGGGACCGGCCGATGGCCCGCAGCTGGCTCCCCGGTTGGCTCAGCGGGCCCGACCTGGTCCGGCTCGTCACCGCCGCGCTCACCGCAGACGTGCGGTACGGCAGCTATCACGGTGTCTCAGCGAATTCCGCTCGGCTCTGGCGGTGGGACCGTGCCCGCGCTGAGCTTGGATATCACCCCACGGACGACTCCGCCCGGTACGCCGGACAGGTGCCGGACGACGTGCCGGCGGAGTCCCCGGCCGGGATCCGTCCGCGTCACCGGCTCCTTCACCTGACCTGATCCGGTCTCCCGACCCGTCAACAGGGACCCCGGCCATACCCGAAACGATAAGAAGGGGCCCTTGCTTGCCGACCGGGGCTCAGCCCATGGTCTTGGCGCCGTCGATCGCCTCGCGGATGATGTCGGCGTGCCCGGCGTGCTGCGCCGTCTCGGCGGCGATGTGCAGCAGCACCCGGCGCAACGACCAGCGGGCGCCGGGCGGGAACCACGGCGCCGCGGGCAGCGGGTGCGCGGCGTCCAGGTCGGGCACCGTCCGGATCAGCTCCTCGGTCCGCCGGGCCACCTCGTCGTACGCGGCCAGCAGCCCGGCCAGGGTCTCACCCGGTGCCATGCGGAAGCTGTCGACGTATCGCTGTTGGCCCGCCGGGTCGTCCGAGTCCGGCATGGCCGACGTGCCCACCGCGATGAACTCCTGCCAGAGCCGCTCCTGGTCGGCGACATGCTTGATCAGGCCGCCGACCGTCAGCTCACTCACCGTGCTGCGGGTCGCGGCCTGCTCGTCGGTCAGGCCACGGGCGGTGTTGCGGAGGAAGTGCCGATGCTGGGCCAGCGTCTCCAGCAGATCAACGCGTTCGGCGCTGAGGTCGGTGTCGGTCGTCATGCTGATCCCCTCGTTGCGGCGGTGACCGCAGGCTAACCCGGCCCGCCGACATTTCCGGCCAGCTCGCCGGCCGCGGCGCCGGCGCGGATCCGCGCCACCGGCCGGCGCCGCGACCGACCGGCGCGTCGGCGCGTCGCCCGGCCAGGTTGGCACACCATCCGGTACGGCGGGCGGGCCGATCGATTGACGCGGAGCACTACGATCCGTGCCAGCGGCACCGCGGGGGACAGACGGGGGAGCGGGATGGCGGAGCGACCAGCGACCGACCGGGACGGGGCGCCGGCGGCCGGGAGGGACCGACGGCCGATCCTCCTCATCGGAGCGATCGCCCTGGTCGTGGTCTTGGTGGCCGGCGGGGTCACCTGGTGGTTGTGGCCCAAGGGGCCGGATCGCAAGCCGTTCGATCAGGCGGTCGATGGCCTCGCCGCGGCCGAGGCCCTCACCTACCGCACCGCGCTGGCCGGCCTCACCACCGACACCCGGGTGAACCGGCAGGGCGACGCGCTCGGCGCGGTCACCCTGGCGGGTCAGCGGTTCGAGCTGATGACCCTGCACGGCCGGACCTACCTCCGGGCGCCGACCGGGCTGCTTCCGGGCGGCGGCGCCGCCGTGACCGGACTGCGGAACCGCTGGTTCGCCAGCGGCTCCGGGCTGGCCACGCTCGGCGGGAGCGTGGTCGCCCCGCCGCAGCTCGCCGAGCGGCTGCGGGCCGTCGTCGACCATGCCACCGGGTTCGACCGGGCATCCGTCGGCGACACCGGGGCGTATGTCGCGCACGCGCCGGACGGCGACCTGTACGTGACCGCCCGGAAGCCGTACCGGGTGCTCCGGCTCGTACCGCGCGGGATCCCCAGCATCCCGTCCCTGCCGGCGCTGCCCACCTCGCCGGGGCGGCCGACGGCCGGTCCGGCCACGCCCGCCCGGCCCTCGGGCCCGCCCCCCTCCGCCCGGCCCCCGGCGTCGGCCCCGCCGTCCCTGCCGGACTTCCCGTCGCTGCCCCCGCTGCCCGACCTCTCGTCGCTGCCGAGCCTGCCCGGCGGGGCCCTGGTCGGCGCCCGCTACCGGCAGCCCAGCCAGCCCGCCGGTGCGCAGGCCCAGCCGGCGCCCGGGCTGGACGTCTCACCGCTGCCGGCCGAGCAGGCCGACGCCCTGCAGACCGACTTCGTCTCGTCGGCCACCCAACTCGTCGACGCGGCGGACCCCAACGTCCGGTTCACCGCGCAGGTCTCCGGGAACATCGGCTGCGGCGGCGCCTGCACCGTGAACGCCTCGGTGACCAACCAGGTGACCGGCCAGGGTGAGACGACGGTGACCGGCGCCCAGGTCACCGCCGAGATGACCGCGAACATCTCGGTGGACGGGCAGCCCGGCGGCACCTGCGTGAGCCCACCGACCCCGATCCCGACCAACGGCGCCGGGCAACTGTCCTGTTCCGACCCGGCCTCCGGCGCCCTGGCCCGGGCCCTGCTCGAGGAGAAGAAGGCCGCGGCCGCCGGCCGCGGCGGGATGGTCTCGGTGGCCGTCACCGCGCAGGTCGAGGTGCTCGCCCGGGCCATGACCGAGGCGGAGGTGCGGCAGGAGGTCGACCGGCTCAAGCAGGACCAGCGGAACCTGCGGGCCGGCCGGGCGCCGCCGGCCTACCCGGCCGAGGGGATCACGGTCGGCCCGGTCAACCTCGGCGCCCGGCAGAGCGGCACGGCCGCCCCGGTGCGGGTCGACGGGTTGTCGAACCCCTGGAACAACCGGAAGTCCAAGGAGCAGCGCAGCGACGGGTTGCTGATCGAGGACGCCCTGGGCGGCAACCTGCCGGACGGGGCACGGGCCATCGACTTCTACTCGGCGCACGACGGGGGCACCGCCATCAGCATCAAGTCGATCGACCCACGGGGGGACTCGTACCGGGTGGACCCGGGGGGCGTCGGCACCACGGGCATCGGCTACGTCCGCACCCTGGACAACTACCGGCGCGGCATCGACCTGTGGAACCCGCTGGTCCCGCCCGACGCGGTCTCGGTCTGGGTGCTCCGGCTCGCCTACCCGGCCGGCATCACCGACCCGAAGGCGCTGGCGCAGCTGGACAGGATCAGGCGCGAGGCGCAGGCGAAGAACATCGTCCTGCAGCTCGTGCCCATCGAGGGGTGAGCCGACCATGACCGACGGGGACGAGCCCGAGAGCTGGCTGGTCGTGTACGCCGACGGGAGCGTCGTCGAGGATCATCCGGCGCGTACGGCGCTGCGCCGGGGCATGTCCGCGGTCACCGTGACCGGACGGGACCGGGAGTGCAGCGGCGAGTACTTCATGGACTTCGACGACGACGTGGACCCTGGCCACGGCAGCTACCTGGTGACCGCCACCCTGCGGTGCCTCGGCCTCACGGTGCGCCCGGGTGGCGCCGTGGCGCTGGTGCGGGCGAGCCGGAGCGGGCAGGCCGGCATCGTCCTGCACCAGGCCGGCGCGGACGGCCGGGTCCCGGCCGACGCCACCCAGACCTCCGTGGTCCGCGACTGGCCCGGTCCGGCGTGGGCCGAGCGGGCCTGGGTGCTCGACCTGCCCGACGACTCGCCGCGGACCGAATGGCCGGTGAACGCCGCGCTGCGCGCGCTCGGCGTCGACCGGGGAGACAGCCCGGACGAGGCCACCGCGCTCGGCCTGTCCCTGCCCTCCTGACCCGCCCACGCCCGCCACGCCGGTCCGCGCGGTCAGGCGGACGCCGCCCACGGTCGGGCCGTGCGGTCAGGCGGACGCCGCCCACGGTCGGGCCGTGCGGTCAGGCGGACGCCGCCCACGGCCGGTCCGCGCGCGGACGCCGCCCACGGCCGGTCCGCGCGCGGGCGCGGCCCACGGCCGGTCCGCGCGCGGGCGCGGCCCACGGCCGGACCGCGCGGTCAGCCCGGCGCCGAGCCGAGGCGGTCGTCGGCGGCCGCCGATCCGGCCCGGTCGCCGACCGCCTCGCACACCCCGGCCGCGTCCGCCCAGAGCAGCCGGGCGTCGTCCGCCCGGCCCAGCTCGCGGGCCGCGTCGCCCAGGTAGAGCAGGGTACGGCCCAGCCCGGCCGTCGGCCGCCACCGCTCGCGCAGCCGGCGGCTCTCCGCGAGCAGGTCCTGGGCCAGCTCGGCCCGGGACGGGGTGCTGGCCAGCAGGCTGGCGCCGGCGTTCAGCAGCGCGGCCGCCCGGGCCGGCAGGTCGGTGACGGTGTCGTACTCGCGCAGCGCCGCCCGCCCTGCCTGCGCGGCGTCCAGGTGCTCGCCGAGCCGGTTGTGCACCAGGATCAGGTTGGTCAGCGCTGCCGCGTAGCCGCGGGCGTCACCGAGGTCGCGGAACGCGTTGGCGGCGCGTACCAGATGGTGGTGGGCCGCCGCCGGTTCGTCCCGCGCCAGGTGCGCGGCGCCCAGCCCGAGATCGGTCAGCGCGTGACCGGTCCGGTCGGAGCGCGAGCGGTGCCGCCGGGACACCTCCAGATGCTCGATGGCCTCGTCCACCAGGCCCTGGTCGAGCAGCGCGAGGCCGAGGTTGTACCGGGACTGCGCGCCGCCCCGGTGCCGCCGCTCGGCCACCGCCGAGTTCAGCGCCTCGGCGGCGCCGTACGGGTCGCCCTGCCGGCGGCGCAGCACCCCCAGCTCGTTGTGCGCCCACCCGGCGATCCGCGGCCGGTCCCCGGCGGTGGGGGTGGCCAGCACCGTGCGGCAGATCTCGGCCCACTCGTCCAGCCGGCCGTCGTGGGCGTACCAGCCGCACAGCGCCACGGCCAGCCGGAACCACCAGCGGCGGACCCGGCGGGGCAGCGCCTCGGCGGCCCCGGCCGGCCCGCTCACCACCCCGCGCAGCAGCTCTTGGTGCAGCTCGAACCAGCCGGCGGGATCCTCCGACAGCGACAGCAGGCCGTCCGGCTCGGCCGAGGACACCGCGGCGGGCAGGCTGGCGGCGTGCCGTTCCGCGCGCCGGGCCAGGTGGCGCACCAGCCGGGCCTGCGCGGCCACCCGGCGCCAGTTGGACTCCGCGTCCCGCAGGTGCAGCCGCGCGTACGGCGCCAGCAGCGGCCGGATCTCGTACCGGTCGCCCGGGGCGCCGATCAGGAAGGCGGCCGTGGCCAACTCGTCCACCAGGGCCGAGACCCGGGTCAGGCCGCGGTTGGCCAGTGCCGCGATGGCCGGCCGGTCGAGCGCGGCCGGTCCCAGCGACATCAGCCGGTACACCCGCTTCGCGCCGGGGGACAGCGCCGCGTACGCGGTGTCCCGGTCGGTGAGCAGGCTGACCGCGGGGGAGTACGGCAGGCGCTGGTGCGGCGGCGTCTCCACGGCCCGCCGGAGGATCTGGTAGAGATCCGACGAGCGCCAGCCGTGCCGGGCGGCGCGGTAACCGAGGGCCCCGATCGTGCGCGGCTGCCGGCCGCACAGCTCGACGATCCGCCGGACCACCGGGTCGGTGCGCGGGTCCGGCCGGCGGCTGCGGCCGGCCGCGGCGGCCTCGCCGGCGACGGCGAACAGCCGTACGGCGTCGTCGGTGTCCGGCTCGTCCAGCCAGCTGGCGGCCACGCCCTCCAGCCCGGCCAGCCCCGGCGCACCGGCCAGCAGCAGCCGGCAGGTCCGCGCGGCCGGGGGCAGCAGCGGGCGGACCTGCGCCGGGTCGTCCACGTTGTCCAGCAGCAGCAGGATCTCCCGGCCGTCGAGCTGGCCGCGGATGGCGTCGGCCGCGGCGGCCAGGTCGGCCTGCCGGCTCGAGGCCGGCGGCGTCGTGCCGAGGATCCGGGCCAGCGCGGTGAGCACCTCGCGCGGTCGGTGCCGCCGGTTGCCGGCCCGCAGGTCCAGATAGAACTGCCCGTCCGGGAAGTCGTCGCGGCACAGGTTTGCGGCCTGCACCGCGCAGGAGGAGGCGCCCACCGCCCGCCGGCCGACCACCGCCACCGCGTGCTCCCGCTTGATCGCGTCGCGGATGGCGGCCACCTGGTCGGCCCGGCCGGTGAAGCCCGCGGTGTACGGCAGGGTGGGCGCGTCGGCCGACGGCGACACCGTGTCGGTGGGCTCCGGCACCCGGTAGCGCGGGCCGCGCCGCCGCCGGCGCACCTCGAAGACGATGCCCGCGATGGCGAGCGCGGCGGCCACCGCGTAACCGGGCCAGCCGGCCACCTCGCCGGCCAGGTTGCTGAGCATGTTGCTGGCCACGCCGGACACGATCGAGCCGATGCCGAACAGGATCGGCCAGAGCGGTTCCCGGCCCAGCCCGTCGCCGCCCGGGTCGCGCGGCGGCGTCACCGGCCGCCGCCGGAGACCAGGCCGGCGATCAGGTGCCGCCGGGCCAGCAGGACCAGCAGCACCGGCAGCACGGAGCCGAGCACCGAGCTGGCGGCCAGGGCGCCGGTGTTGGTCACGAAGTACCGGTTCTGGCCGTACAGGAACAGCCCCAGCGGGGCGGCGTCCCGGCTGCCGAACAGCAACCCCACCACGAAGTCGTTCCAGACCTGCACGAACTGCAGGACCGCCACGGCGATCACGGCCGACGGGTTGTGCCGGGCCAGCCGCCACAGGGTGCTCCACCAGCGACGCCCGGCCGCCCGCGCCCGGCGTACCTGCGCGGCGGGCAGGTCCGCGAACGCGTTCCGCAGCACCAGCACGGCGATCGGCACCCCCATGGCCACGTGCACGAGGGTGAGCCCCCGTACCGTGCCGGAGGACAGCCCCACCCCGAGCACCTCGTTGATCGGGCCGGCGATCGCCTGCACCGGCACGATGGCCGCGGCCGTCAGCAGCAGGCCGGTCAGCTGCGCCGGGGGGCCGGTGAGCCAGGCCAGCGGGTACGCGGCGATGAGCGCCACCACCAGGACGCCGATGGTGGCCGTGCCGGCCAGCGCGAGGGTGAAGCCCATCGTGTGCAGCAGCTCGCCGCCGCCCAGCACGTCCCGGAAGGACCGCAGGGTGGCCGGGGTGGACCACCACCGCCCGACCGCCGCGTCGACGGGCCCGTGCAGCGCGGCCACCGTCAGCACCGCCATCGGGATCAGCCAGAGCAGTCCGGCGGCCGCCGCGCCGACCCGGGCCAGCCGGCGGGCCGGCGAGACGGCGTCGGCGGGCGGCTCCGGCACCGAGCTGAGCCGGGGCGCCGGCCAGGCCTGCCGGATGAACGGGGCCGCCACCAGGACGCCGACGGCCACCACGGCCAGCCAAACCACCCCGAGCGCCGCGCCCGGGCCGGACGTGCTGCCCCGGCCGGTCTGCCAGACCTGCACGGCCAGCACCGAGGCCTCGTCGACGGTCGAGCCGGGGGCCATCATGAGCACGAGGTCGAAGCTGCGCACGGTGGCCAGCGCCACCAGGGTGAACACCACGGCCCCGGTACGCAGCAGCAGCGGCCGCCACTGGGCGTGCCACAGCAGGTCGCGGCGGGTGCCGCCGTACACCGAGACGGCGTCGGCCAGCTCGGCCGGCAGGGCCGCGAGGGCGGCCCGGAAGACCAGGACGGCGAGGCCGACCCACGCCCAGACGAACGCCGACATGATGGCGACGGTCACCAGCCGCGGCCCGAGGAACTGCGGCGCCACCTCGGCGGAGCGGCCCAGCAACCGGGCCGCGATGAGCGTGGCCGGGCCCCGGCTCGGGTCGTACACCAGCCTGAACGTCACGCCGGTGACCACCAGCGGCAGCGCGATCGGGGCGAGCAGCACCAACCGGACGAGCCGGCCCTGCCGCCACCGCCGCGACGCCACGGCCAGCAGATAGCCCAGCACGGTGACCACCGCGGGCACCAGCAGCGCCCACCACAGCGTGCGCCAGAAGGCCGCGCCGGCGCCCGGCGCGGCGAGCGCCTGCCGGAAGTTGGCCCAGCCGAGGTGCCCGCCGGGGAGGCGGACGCTCACGTAGAGGGTGCGCAGCGCCGGCCACAGCACCAGGCCGCCGAGCAGCAGCGCCGCCGGCAGCAGCAGCGCCGAGGTGCCGGCCGCCAGCGGGTACGCCCGACCGCGGCGGGGCGGTCCGACGTCGTCGAGGACGGTGACCTCGCCGAGCAACGGCGCGTCGCTCATGTCGGTCGGCCCACCCGGGCCGCGGCCGCGGCGAGCTGCCGGACGGCCCGGTCGACGGCGCCGTCCACGGTGGTCGGATCCGCCGCGACGCCGTCATGCGGACCGCGCGCCACGGCGGCGAAGAAGTCCTGCATGATCCGCCAGCTGCCCACACCGTCCGCGCCGGTCAACGGGGCGGGCAGCAGGTCGGACAGGTCGAACCGCAGGTCCGCCGCGGCGTCCTGGATGTCGGCCGCGAGCTGCCGGCGGTAGTCGGGGTAGCGGTCCGGCTGCACCGCGGTCCGGGCCGCCAGGAAGCCGCCGGCGTCGATCCACGGCCCGAAGTCGGCGTCGACCAGCGCGCGCACGAAGTCGTAGCCGGCGCGGGAACCGCCCAGCACCACGGCCGCGTCGCCGCCGACCACGAGCGGCTTCGGCTCGCCCGGGAAGCGGCCGTGCCGCAGTCGGCTGCCGGCGGGGTCGAAGTCCTGGTCCATCCGGGCCACGAAGTCGGCCCCGGGCACCATGGCCGCCCAGCGCCGGGCGCCGACCTGGATGACCGACTCGTCGTACTGGGTGAGCAATGCCCGCGGCCCGCCGCCGGGAAAGGCGCCCGGCAGCCCCCAGACCTGCGCGAGGCGCCGCAGCGCGAGGCGTACCGGCGCCGCCGTCCAGTCGCCGGCGCCGCCCGCCAGCCGGCGGTAGAAGTCCTGGCCGGACGTGGTGGCCAGGACGTTCTCGAACCAGTCGGTGAGCACCCAGCCGTCGGCCGCGCCCACCGACAGCGGCGCCGGACCCGCGCCGTCCAGATGCCGGCGGCCCAGCTCGGCGGTGACCGCCACGAGCGCGGGCCAGCTGCCCGGCGGACCACCCGGCAGCAGCTCCGGGAGGTACCACAGCAGGGACTTGTGCGCGAGCTTCACCCACGCGCCGTAGAGCCGCCCGTCGTGCCGGACGTATCCGTCCAGCGCCGTGGGAAAGCGACCCGACCACGCGCTGTCCAGTTCGGTCAGCCAACCGGCCGCCGCGTACTCGCCGATCAGGCCGGGCCGGGACAGAATGGCCACGTCCGGCAGCGTGCCGGCCAGCCGGCGGGCCCGCAGGAACGCGTCGATGTCGTCGCCGGCGCTGATCGCCCGCCACGGCCTCGGGTAGCCGCGCATCACCCGCTGGAACAGCCGCAGCTCCTCGTCGCTCCACACCACCGCCACCTGCACCGGCCGGTCGCCGCCGCAGCCGGCGCCGGCCGCGAGCGTGCCGCCGGCCACGGCCGCCGCCGCGGCGGCCCGCAGCACGGTACGGCGAGCCAGCGGAGCGGTCATCGGTCGACCGGCCCGGCGTCGGCGGCGGGCGGGCCGGGGTCGTCCGCGAGCGGGGCGGGGTTGCCGGCCGGCGGCGCGGGGTTGCCGGCCGGCGGCGCGGGAGCATCCGGGGGCGGGGCGGCGTCGCCGGCGGCCGGTACGGCGACCCGCCGGGTCACCCCGTCGAGCGCGACCGTGTCCGCCAGGCAGGCCAGCGCGGCCACGCCGGCGGAGTCGCGCGGGGCGATCCGGGACAGCAGCTCGGGCAGCCGGTCGGCGCCGTCGGCCGGCGCCGGCAGGTCCACCACGAGCACCTCGGGCAGCCCGGCCGCGGCCCGGGCCAACGCCACCCGGAACCGCTGCGCCTCGTTGAGCTGGTGCGGCAGCAGGCGCAGGCTCGGCGCGAGCTCCAGCCGGTCGACCACGGTGTCGATCCACTCGTCGATGACGGCGTGCACCTCCTCCCGCCGGCGCTGGCCGTAGCCGATGTTCGACCGGACCGACAGGTGCGGCAGCAGGCCGCCGCCGGCCGGCACGTACCCGACCTGGCGACCGGCGGGTGGCAGCGCGGTCACGTCCCGGCCGCCCACCCGGACCCGCCCGGCCAGCGGCGCGGCCAGCCCCAGCACCACCCGGGCCAACGCGGTGCCGACGGGGGGACGCGCCACCACGGCCACCAGCTCGCCCGGCTGCACCAGGACCCCCACCGGCCCGGTGCCCGGGGCAGCGACCAGCCCGTCCAGCTGTAACGTGGCCCTCACCTCCCGTGGCGGGGGCCGATCATAACAACAGCCATCAAACGCCGTAATCCATTGTGGATGCATGGCGAGGCGGCCGACCGGCCGGGTCCGGCCGAACAGACGCCGAACGGGGCGTCGCGGGTTGCGCCCGGACCGTATTCTCGGCCGATGCGCGTCCTTTTGGTCTCCGCGCCGCTGCTCGGTCACGTGCTGCCGCTCGTGCCGCTCGGCCGGGCCCTGCGCGCCGCCGGCCACGAGGTGCTGGTCGGCACGGCCGCCGCGGCGACCACCGTCCGGGACAGCGGGCTCGACGTCCGCGACATCGCGCCGGGCTTCGACTTCGACCGGATCGCCCGCGGATTGCTGCTGCGACACCCGCTCGTCGCCCGCGCCGAACTGGCCGGCACGGCCGGCACCCGCGGCGTGGCGCTGCTGTTCGGCGCGGTCAACGACCGGCTGGTCGACGGCCTGGTGGCCACGGCGCGGCAGTGGAAGCCGGACCTGGTGCTGCACGAGCCGCTGGCGGTGGCCGGCGCGGTGGCCGCCGCCCGGCACGACGTCCCGGCCGTACGCGTGGAGAACTCCCTGTTCGACGGGTCCGAGCTGGTGCGGGTCACGGCCGACCGGCTGGGTCCCGCCCTGCGCCGGCACGGGCTCACCGCGCTGCCGCCGCCCGCCGCCGCCGTTGCGGTGGCCCCGCCCAGCGTGCTGCGCCAGCACGGGTGGCCGATGCGGTACGAGCCGTACGGCGGCGAGGGGGAGCTGCCGGTGTGGCTCGCCCGGCCCGGCGACCGGCCCCGGATCCTGGTCAGCCGCAGCACCGTGAACGGTCCCGGCTCGACCGGCCTCATGCGCGCGGTGGTGACCGCGGCGGCCGGGCTGGACGCGGAGTTCGTCCTGGTCCGGCCGGACGCCTGGGCGCAGCGGTCGAGCCTGCCGGCGAACGTGCGTACGGTCGGCTGGATCCCGCTACCCGCGGCGCTGCCGGCCGCGGCCGCGGTGGTGCACCACGGCGGCGCCGGCACCTGCCTGGCCGCCCTGGCCGCCGGCACGCCACAGCTCGCGGTCAGCGGTCCCGGGGACCGCCGGCACAACGCCGAGCGGATCGCCGCCCGTGGCGCCGGCCTGGCCGCGCCGACCCGGGGGATCACCCCGGACCTGCTGCGCCGGCTTTTCGGCGACGATCGGCTGCGGCGGG
Source organism: Plantactinospora siamensis (assembly GCF_042434095.1). Taxonomy (NCBI): domain Bacteria; kingdom Bacillati; phylum Actinomycetota; class Actinomycetes; order Micromonosporales; family Micromonosporaceae; genus Plantactinospora; species Plantactinospora siamensis. The sequence goes on along the minus strand of NZ_JBHLUE010000020.1, from coordinate 96,065 downwards.
CCGCCGGCGAGGTGGCGGCCGAGATGGCCGCCATGCCCGCGCCGGCCGAGGTGGCCGAGCGGCTGGCCGCGCTGACCCGCTGACCCGCCATCCGGCCCGGCGCGATGCCGGCTCCCGCGATGCCGGCTTCCGCAACATGCCGCCTCCCGCGCGGGCTGATCGGTGTCCGGCGCCGGCCGCCCGCCGCGGACCGGCCGCCCGCCGCGGGCCCGGCCGCCCGCCGCGGACCGACCGGCCGCCGCGGCGCCGGCCGCCCGCCGCGGAACGGACGGTGGCGGTCGCGTTTCCGGGCCGGCGACCGGGGTACGGCCGGAGCAGGAAGCGGAGGAGGCGCGGGGTGGCCGGACGGATCGAGGACTACGCGCTGATCGGCGACCTGCACACCGCCGCCCTGGTCGGCCGGGACGGCTCGGTGGACTGGCTGTGCCTGCCCCGGTTCGACTCACCGGCCTGCTTCGCCGCGCTGCTCGACGACGACGAGGCCGGGCACTGGCGGATCGCCCCGGCGACCGGCGGCCCGGCCGCTCGGCGCCGGTACCGGGACGGCACGATGATCCTCGAGACCGACTGGGAGACCCCGGATGGCTCGGTACGGATCGTGGACTTCATGCCGCCGCGGGGCGAGGCGGCCGACGTGGTGCGGGTGGTGGAGGGCCGCTCCGGGGCCGTGCCGATGCGGATGTCGCTGCGGCTGCGCTTCGACTTCGGCCACATCGCGCCGTGGCTGCGCCGCCGGGGCGCCGACCTGGCCGCCGTGGCCGGCCCGGACGCCGCGTGGCTGCGCACCGACGTGCCGGTGGAGGTGGCCGACGGCACGGTCTGGGCCGAGTTCACCGTCCGGCCCGGCGAGCGGATCCCGTTCGTCCTGACGTACCAGCTGTCCCACCTGCCGCGACCGCGACCGGTGGTGCCGGACGAGGCGCTGGCCGGGACCACCCGGTTCTGGCGCGACTGGATCGGCCGCTGCGACTACCGCGGCCGGTGGGCCGAGCCGGTACGCCGGTCGCTGATGCTGCTCAAGGCCCTCACGTACGTGCCGACCGGCGGCATTCTCGCGGCCGCCACCACGTCGCTGCCGGAACAGCTCGGCGGACCGCGCAACTGGGACTACCGGTTCTGCTGGCTGCGCGACGCCACCTTCACTCTGCAGGCGCTGCTCGGCACCGGGTACGTCGCCGAGGCCAAGGCCTGGCGCGAGTGGCTGCTGCGGGCCGTGGCCGGCGACCCCGCCGACATGCAGATCATGTACGCCCTCGACGGTCGCCGCCGGCTGACCGAGCACACCATCGACTGGCTGGCCGGATACCGGGACTCCCGACCGGTGCGGGCCGGCAACGCGGCGGCCGACCAGCTCCAGCTCGACGTGTGGGGGGAGGTGCTGGACGGGCTGCACCTCGGTCGGGAGGCCGGCATCGCCGCCACGGACGCCGCCTGGGACCTGCAGCGGGCCATGCTGGACTGGTTGGAGGGCAACTGGCACCAGCCGGACAACAGCCTCTGGGAGATGCGCGGCCCGCGCCGGCAATTCGTCCACTCCAAGGTGATGGCCTGGGCCGGCTTCGACCGGGCCGTGCAGGCCGTCCGGCGGCACGGCCTGGACGGGCCGGCGGACCGCTGGCGGGCCACCCGGGACGCCATCCACGCCGAGGTCTGCGAGCACGGCTTCGACGCCGACCGGAACACCTTCACCCAGTTCTACGGTTCGGCCGGGCTGGACGCGGCGCTGCTGCTCATCCCGCGTACCGGCTTCCTGCCCTGGACCGACTCGCGGGTGGTGGGCACCGTGGACGCGGTCCGCAAGGAACTGGCCTCCGGCGGCTTCCTGCTGCGCTACCAGCCCGAGCACGACGGCGTGGACGGGCTCCCCGGCGGTGAGGGCGCGTTCCTTGCCTGCTCGTTCTGGCTGGTCGACGCCCTGCACGGCACCGGCCGCGGCGCGGAGGCGGAGAAGCTGTTCGACCGCCTGCTCGGCCTGCGCAACGACGTCGGGATGCTGAGCGAGGAGTACGACCCGGGCAGCGGCCGCCAGCTCGGCAACACCCCGCAGGCGTTCAGCCTGGTCGGCCTGGTCAACTCCGCCCGCCGCCTGGACGGCGAGCCCGGGTAGCTCAGCCGTCGGCGGGGCCGGCGCTCGCATCGTGCGGTCCCCGCCGGGCCAGGTTGCTGACCCCGTCGGTCGGTACGTCAGGTTCGGCGTACGGCTCACCCGATAATACATGCAGTGTGCAAAGGATGCGTAAGGCACGTTTGACACCGGGTGGTTTCGCCGGGGGTCTGGACGGGCACCGCACTCCTGTGGCCGGTGGCGGCCACGGGGCGCCGGTCTGCGGCGCTCCCGGTGTGGAGGGAAGTGATCATGCAGTCTCGAAGCGGACGACGGGTCGTGGTGGTCACCGGGGCGAGCGGCGGGATCGGCCGCGCGACCGCTCGGCGGTTCGCGGAGATGGGCGCCGACGTGGCCCTGATCGCCCGGGGCGAGGACGGCCTGGAGGACGCCGCCGCCGAGGTGCGCAAGGCCGGCGGCCAGGCGCTGCCGCTCCCGGTCGACGTGGCCGACAACGACGCGGTCGAGGCCGCGGCGGCCACCGTGGAGGAGCGGCTCGGCCCGATCGACGTCTGGGTGAACGTGGCCTTCTCCTCGGTGTTCGCGCCCTTCCTGCAGATCAGCCCGGAGGAGTTCGAGCGGGCCACCCAGGTCACCTACCTGGGATACGTCAACGGCACCCGGGCCGCGCTGCGCCGGATGCGGCCCCGGGACCGCGGCGCCATCGTGCAGGTCGGCTCCGCGCTCGCGTACCGCGGCATCCCCCTGCAGAGCGTCTACTGCGGAGCCAAGCACGCCATCCAGGGTTTCCACGAGTCGCTGCGGTGCGAGCTGCTGCACGACAAGAGCGGGGTGAGCGTGACCATGGTGCAGATGCCCGCGGTGAACACGCCGCAGTTCGACTGGGTGCTGTCCCGGCTGCCCGGCCACCCCCAGCCGGTGCCGCCGATCTACCAGCCCGAGGTGGCGGCCCGGGCCGTGGTGTACGCGGCCGACCACCCCCGGCGTCGCGAGTACTGGGTGGGCGCCTCCACCGCCGGCACGCTGCTGGCCAACGCCGTGGCGCCCGGCCTGCTCGACCGCTATCTGGCCCGTACCGGATTCTCGTCCCAGCAGACCGACGAGGTCGACCACCGGGTCCGGGAGAACCTGTGGGAGCCGGCCGACGACGCCCCCGGCACCGACCAGGGCGCGCACGGCTCGTTCGACGCCAAGGCCACCGACCGCAGCGTCCAGCTCTGGGCCTCGCAGCACCACGGCCTGCTGGGCGCGTCGGCCGCGCTGCTCGCTGGCCTGGCCGCGCTGGCCTGGTCCCGCGGCCGCCGCTGACCCCCACCCCCGGCCTGCGCTCCCGCGCCCCCGTATCCACGCGTCGGTCATGGGCTTTGCCGCGTGATTCCGATGGGATCTCGCGGTAAAGCCCTTGATCGACAGCGGGGTCGCGGGGGTGGGCGGGGCGCGGCCGGTCCGCGGCATGGGCGACAATCGGGACATGCCTCGCTCCACCGAGCCGTCGTCCGAGCTGTCCGGGGACCGTGCCGACCTGGTGGATGCCCTGCTGTCCGCCGGTCGCGTGATGGTGGCCCTGGCCGCCCGCTCGCTCGCGCACCTCGATGCCGACGTCACGCTCCCGCAGTACCGCGCGCTCGTGGTGCTGGCCTCCCGGGGTCCGCAGCGGGTCGTGGACATCTCGGCCGAGCTGGGCGTGAACCCCTCAACCGGCACCCGGATGTGTGACCGGTTGGTCCGCAAGCAACTGGTCCGCCGCTACCGCGGCTCCGCCGACCGGCGCGAGGTCCGGCTCACGCTCACCCCGGCCGGGCGGCAGCTGGTCGACGAGGTGATGACCCGGCGCCGGGAGGAGCTCACCGCGCTGGTCGCGGCCGTGCCCGGCGGCGGCCAACGGGATCTCGTGGCGGCGTTGCGAGCGCTGGTGGCGGCCGCCGGCGAGGTGTCCGAACACGAATGGTGGCTGGGCTGGGCCGGCGCCGAGACGGGCGACCCGGTCGAGCAGGCCGGCTGAGCCGCGCCCGGCGGGAGGTCAGGGATGGCCGGTCAGCGCCGGTCGGCCCGGGGGGAGCCGTCCGGGCCCAGCACGGTGTCCAGCCGGCCGTCGTGGTCGGAATCCAGGTACGTCACGTCGGGCACGCCGTCGCCGTCGAGGTCGATCTGCACGATGTCGGCCACCCCGTCCCCGTCCAGGTCGGTGGCCACCTCGGTCGAACCGTCCGCGTGGTGCATGATGATCGACCGGGCCGGCGACACCGGCGCCGACCCGACCGCGCCGCCTCCCGGATGCGGAGCGGGCGAGGAAGGCGCTACCGGTGCGTCGGCCATTGCCGCCCGGTCGGCGACCGGATCGAGGCCCGGCCCGGCCGGGTCGATCTCCTCCTCGGAGGGGAAGACGTCGCCACGTGCCGCGGGATCCCGGTAGGTGCTCATCTCCACGCTCCTCGCTGTCGTACGGCCGGCCGGCCGAGCATGTCCGACGCTGTACCCGCTGCCCGGTCGATCGATGCCGACCCCGCACCGCGCACCATCGCACGGTAGCGTCGCCGCTACGCACCGCCGCCCGCCGACGGAAGGGGACCCTGTCAACGGGTCCCAGCGCCCCGCTCCGGGGCGGCCGGGCTCAGGATGCGGCTTCGGCTCGGCGTTGGCGCAACTTAGCCGAATCGCTTCGGGTCGAAGGGTTCGGGATAGTGGAATTGGCCGCGTTGGCCGTTGTAGTGGGTGAGCGCGCGAACCTGAAAGTTCTTCCCCCACGACACATCTGGTGAGTCGATGCCGTACTGCTGTGCCGGGACGAACCCAAATCGGTGGTAGTAGTCCGGGTCACCTAGCAGCGCCACCAATGGCTCGCCGAGCGCGTCGGCCGCGCCGAGGACGGCGTGCATCATCGCCGAGCCGATCCCGGCCCGCTGGCGATGCGGGAGCACACTGACCGGGCCGAGCCCCAAAGCTGGCTCGGCATCGACGCGGGCGCGGGTCGCGAGCACGTGACCGACCACCGCATCGTCCTCGATCGCGACCAACGAGAGCTCAGGGATCCAACTCTCGTCAGCGCGAAGCCACGACACGAGCGTCGCTTCCCCGGGATCGCCGCCGGGCTCCACCGGTGGGGCGCTGTAGGCCAGGCCCCGGAATGCGGCCGCAGTCACGGCCCGGATCGCCTCTGCGTCATGGGCGAGTTCGCGTCGAATGATCACCGCCGAACCTTGGCAGCATCCAGCAGACACGACAACCTATTTGCCACCACGAGGTCGTGCGGGACGCAGGCGGCGAACAGCAGGTCCTCGTCGTCGGCCGCGTCCATCGCTCTTCTTTCCGACTCCCGTGCTCGTGATCGGCGGACCGCCGATTCCTTTTCGCCGTGGCCGGGTCTGTACAGGCAGGACGCGTGGCCAGGTGGGCCCCGCGGGGCAGGATGCGGAGAGGGTGAGACCAGGGTGGTGAGCAGGGAGTCGGATGCGGTCAGGCGGCACTGGATCGCGCAGCGGCGGGCGATGGTCGATCCGGGCGCGGGGCCACCGGCCGACGAGTCGTGGGGGGACCTGACGGCCGAGCCGCGGGAGGTCGACTATGTCGAGATCGACGCGGGCGGCCGGCCGGCGATGTGGGCGATCCCCAAGCGGAGCGCGCCGGACCGCGTCCTGCTGTGCCTGCACGGTGGGGGATTCATCAGCGGGTCGATCTACTCGCACCGCAAGCTGTTCGCGCACCTGGCCAAGGCGGCCGGGGTCCGGGCGCTGATCGTGGAATACCGCCTTGCCCCGAAACACGTGCATCCGGCCCAGGTCGAGGACGCGGTCACCGCCTACCGGTGGCTGCTGGAGCAGGGGACAGCCGCCGAGCACGTCGTCCTCACCGGGGACTCGGCCGGCGGCGGGCTTTCGATCAGCGTGCAGCTCCGGGCCCGCGAGCTGGGCCTGCCGCTGCCGGCCGCGGCGATGCCCTTCTCGCCGTGGGTGGACATGGCCGCGACCGGCGGGTCGTACAAGAGCAACCGGGACCGGGACCCGTTCTTCCTCGCGGAGTCGGTGCGGCAGTTCGCCGGGATGTTCCTGGGTCCCGGCGGTGACGCCCGCGACCCGCTGGCCAGCCCGCTGCACGCCGACCTGGCCGGCCTGGGGCCGGTCTACATTCAGGTCGGTGGGGACGAGACCCTGCTCGACGACGCGCGCCGGCTGTGCGCGCACGCCCAGCGGGCCGGCGTCGAGGTCCGGCTCGACGTCTTTCCCGGGATGCTGCACACCTTCCAGATGGCCGCGGGTCGCGCGCCGGAGGCCGACGACGCGATCCGGCGGATGGCCGGGTGGGTGCGGCCGAGGCTCGGGCTGGGCGAGGCGTCGTGAGCGTGCGTGGCGCCGCGACGGGCCCGCGTGGGGACTGGACGACAGGAGGCGGCCATGAGCTCGACCGCGACTGAGCCGGCGGACCCGGACCAGTTCGCCCGTCGGGTCGAGCCGTACCGGCGGGAACTGCTGGCGCACTGCTACCGCCTGCTCGGGGCGGCGCAGGACGCCGAGGATCTCGTGCAGGAGACCTACCTGCGGGCCTGGCGGTCGTACGACAGGTTCGAGGGGCGTTCGTCGGTGCGGGTGTGGCTCTATCGCATCGCCACGAACGCCTGCCTCACGGCGCTGGCGCGGCACGGGCGGCGGGCGTTGCCGTCGGACCTGTCCGGCCCGGCGGACGACCCGGACACGCCGCCGTCGCCGGCGCCCGGGGTCGACTGGCTGCAGCCGATCGCCGACGCGCGGTTCGGCGCGGACCCGCGCCACGGCGCCGACTCGGCGGACCCGGCGGCGATCGTGGTCGGACGGGAGAGCCTTCGGCTCGCCCTCGTGGCCAGCCTGCAGCACCTGCCGCCGCGCCAGCGGGCGGTGTTCATGCTGCGGGAGGTGCTGGCGTTCTCCGCCGACGAGGTAGCCGAGATGCTCGGCACCACGACCCCGGCCGTCAAGAGCATGCTGCAGCGGGCCCGCGCCCGGCTGGACCAGGTGGCCCCGGGCCGGGGGCGGGTCGAGGAGCCCACTGAGCCGCGGGCCCGGGCGCTGCTCGAGGCGTACGTCGCCGGGTTCGAGAACGCCGACACGGCGGCGCTGGAGCGGGCGCTGCGCAGCGACGCGGCCATCGAGCTGGTCGGGACGCGCACCTGGTTCGCCGGCCGCAGCACCTGCCTGCGGTTCCTCGAACGGGTCATCGGGTCGGCCGGGACGTGGCGGATGGTCCCGGTCGCCGCCAATGGCGGGCAGCTCGCCGGGGCCGCCTACCGGCGCGGCGGCGACGGCGGCTACCACGCCTTCGGCCTGGGCCTCCTCTCCATCACCGGCGCGGGCATCGGCCGGATCGTCGTCTTCGACGGCGGCCCCGGACTGCTCGCCGAGTTCGGCCTGCCGGCCACCGCACCGGACCATCCTCCTAGGACGCTGTAGCGGAGGTGTGCCCGTTCATCGGGGTAGCCTGGTGCTCCGCCACGGGACCGGGGAGGCGCGCGGATGACCGGTGCGATCACCAACTGGGCCGGCAACATCCGGTTCAGCACCGACCGGCTGCACCGGCCGGCGTCCCTGGCGCAGCTGTGCGAGGTGGTGGGCGGCCGGGCGGCCGCCGGGGTACGGCTGAAGGTGCTGGGCAGCGGGCACTCGTTCAACCGGGTCGCCGACACCGACGGCGAGCTGGTGTCGCTGGCGGCCATGCCGCCGGAGATCGACATCGACCCGGCCGCCGGGACGGTCTGGGTGGCGGCCGGCATCCGGTACGGCGAGCTGGCCGTCCGGCTGCACGAGGCCGGCTTCGCGCTGCACAACATGGCCTCGCTGCCGCACATCTCGGTGGCCGGCTCCTGCGCCACCGGCACGCACGGTTCGGGCGACCGCAACGGCGGGCTGGCCACCGCCGTGTCGGGTCTGGAGCTCGTCACCGCGGACGGCACGCCGCGGATCCTGGACCGCGACCATCCGGACTTCCCGGGCGCGGTGGTCGGGCTGGGCGCCCTCGGCGTGGTCACCCGGCTCCGGCTGAGGATCGAACCGGCGTACCAGGTCCGGCAGTACGTCTTCGACCAACTGCCCCGAGCCGCGGTGGACGAGCACTGGTCGGAGATCTTCGCCGACGGCTACAGCGTGAGCCTGTTCACCGACTGGACCAGCCGGAACTTCGTCACCGGGTGGCTCAAGCGGCGTACCGACGACGGCCGGCCGGAGCCGGGAGCCCGCTGGTTCGGCGCGACCGCGGCCACCGGGCCCCGCCATCCGGTGCCGGGGATGGCGGGGGAGACCTGCACCCGGCAGGGCGGCGTGCCGGGGCCCTGGCACGCCCGGCTGCCGCACTTCCGTCTCGAGTTCACCCCGAGCAGCGGGGCCGAGATCCAGTCCGAGTACCTGCTGCCGCGCGACCGGTTGGTCGAGGCGCTGGGCGAACTGGACGGGATCCGCGACCGGATCGCGGCCGTGGTGCAGACCTGCGAGGTGCGCACCGTCGCGGCCGACGACCTCTGGCTCAGCCCGGCGTACGGCCGGGACACCGTCGCCCTGCACTTCACCTGGCTGCCGGACGCCGCGGCGCTGTCGCCGGTGCTGGCCGCCCTGGAGCGGCGCCTCGGGCCGCTGTCCCCGCGGGCGCACTGGGGCAAGGAGGCCGGCCTCGACCCGGCCGGCGGGTACGAGCGGTTGGCCGACTTCGCCGCCCTCACCCGCCGGTACGACCCGGCGGGCACGTTCCGCAACGCCCTGCTGGACCGTTGGCTGTCCGGGTTGGAGAGTCCAGCGCCGCGGTAGGGCGGCATCGGCTGACGACGCCCGGCGCCCGAGGCCCGACGGGCGCGCCGGGTCGGCCGGTGGGGTCCTTCTACCCTGCCGGGCCGGCGCCCGGGTCGGTAGGAAGAGGGTGCAGACGCCGCCCGCGCCGGGTCGGAGCGGACCGGCCGGGGTCGGGAGGCCGGACCCTGGAGGCATCCGATGACCGCGATTCTCAACCCGACCGGTCCGGCACCGCACGCCGCGCCGGCGCCGAACGCCGCGCCGGCGCCGCCGGAACGGGCGCCGGCGCCGCCGGAACGGACGCCGGCGCCGCCGGAACGGGCGCCGGCGCCGGTGGAACGGGCGCCGGCCGGGCGGTCGGATCCGGCGCAGCCACCGGCCGCGACCCGGCTCCCGGTGGCGGAGTGGTCCGCTCCGGCGGGCTCGACGAGCTGGTCGGCGCTGTCCCTGCCCGGCCCGCGGCCCGGTGTGCTGTTGCCGGTCGCCGCCGGCGGTCGGCCGGTCGGCGCGTTCATCGTGGTGGACGGCGCGCTGCGCTACCGGCCCGTGGTGGACCTGCGCGCGCTGGTGGGTGCGGCTGCGGGCGCGATCGGGGCGCTCGCCGTGGCGGTGAGCGTCGCCACCGCGGCGCGTCGACCGCCGGCCGTGGGCAGCGTCCGGATGGGTCCGGGCGGCTGGGTGAGCCTGCGCGGCGTACCGGCGCCGGTCCTGCGGCCGGCGCCGTCGCGGCCGTGGTGGGCTCGCCTGCTGCGGGCCCACCCGCTGGACGGACGCCGCTGACCGCCGCCCGACCGGCGGCGCGCGGCCGGTGGGTTCGCCCGCCGCCGTCGGATCCGCGCGCGGCCCGCGAGCCTGCCGGGGCGGGCCGCGCACACGACGGCGCCGCCGGCCTGAGCCGGCGGCGCCGTCGTCGAACCGCTGCGATCCGTGGACCTGACCTGGATGGACCTACTGCCCCGGACGCGGTACGTCGCCGCGCCACGCGCCGGTCTCGGCGCCGCGCTTCTCGATGAACTCCTTGAACCGCTTGGCGTCGGCCTTGACCTGGCGCTCGTCGACGCCCACGGCGTCGCCGGCCTTCTCCAGGACGCCTTCCGGCTCCCAGTCCAGCTGGATGGTGACCCGGGTCTGGTCGTCGTTCAGCCGGTGGAAGGTGACCACCCCGGCGTGCTTGGTGTCGCCGTCGACGCTCTTCCAGGCCACCCGCTCGTCCGGGTGCTGCTCGGTGATCTCGGCGTCGAACTCGCGCTTCACACCGGCGACCTTGGTCACCCAGTGGGTGCGGCGGTCGCTCAGCTGCGTGATCGACTCGACCCCGCCCATGAACTCGGGGAAGGACTCGAACTGCGTCCACTGGTTGTACGCGGTGCTGACCGGGACGTTGACGTCGATCGACTCGGTGACGGTGGACAAGGGAAACCTCCTTGTGAGTTTTTCGACTCAGTTCTTCGCTAGGCGGCTGGCGACCCTGGCCGGATCGGATGTCCGACGGCCGGGCGCCGGTGCCGCCGACCTACTTGCTACCCACCCCGGGCGCGGTGAAACGACGCGAAATTCGACGCAGTAATTCGACGCGCCGTGCTCAGTCCGGCAGCAGCGACGCCGTCCGGCCCCGCTCGACCGGCCGCACCCGGTACGGCAGCTCCCGCATGGCCGACACGAAGTCCCGCAGCGGCGAGCGGAAGACGGGGTAGTCGTCGTAGTGGATCGGCACGGTCAACCGGGGCCGCATCAGCCGGACCAGCTCCGCGCCCTGCCGGTCGTCCATGGTCAGCAGCAGCCCGGCGATGCGGGTGCCGCCGAGGTGGATGAGCATGGCGTCCATGTCGGGGAACCGGCGCGGGATCTGGGCCAGCATCGGCCGGTTGAGCGTGTCACCGGTTATGTAGACCCGCAGCGCCCGTTCCCCGCCCCGCTCCAGGTCGAGGACGGTGCCCATCACCTGCGGCAGCAGCCGGTCGACGATGCCGGGCCCGTGCTGGCCCGGCACGGCCGTCACCCGCAGCGTCCAGCCGTCCCGCTGCGCCTCCTTGGCCTGCCAGGTCCGCATGTCGACCGCGCCCCGGAAGCCCCAGCCCCGCAACCGGCGGCCGGCCTGCGGGGTGGTGAGGATCGGGAGGCCCCGGTCCAGCCCGTGCCGGGCCACCCGGTCGAAATGGTCACCGTGCAGATGGGACAGCAGCACCGCGTCCAGCCGCGGCAACTCCTCCACCCGCAGCGCCGGGTCGGTGAGCCGGCGGGACCACATCCCGTACCCCAGGTAGGCCCGCTGGCCGCGGTGCAGGAAGTTGGGATCGGTGAGCAGGGTGAACGGCCCGAGCCGGAGCACCGTCGTGGCGGTGCCGAGGAAGGTCACCGTGCTCTGCAGGTGCGGCTGGTCCGTCATCGGTCGTCTCCTCCGCGGCGGTCGGCGGTTCCCGGCTCCGGGGGTGGTACCCCGGGCCGGGTCGCCGACACGTCGTGGTGGAGCGCCCCGGACGCCCCGCTCAGCCCGCCGGTACGGGCCGCTGCGGTGGATCGGCCCGGCCGGGCCACGGCCGGCCGGGCGGGGGATCGACCGCGCGGACGCCGATCGGCGCGAGCACGTCGTCCACGAGGGCGCGCATCGCCTCCGACGGCTCCAGCTGGAGCTCCCGGCGCAGCAGGTCCCGGTAGACGTAGAACGCGTGCAGCGCCTCGTAGGCGTTGCCCTCGGCCAGGTGGGTCTCCACGATCAGCCGGTGCGGCGTCTCCCGTAACGGCTCGGCCGACATCGCGTCCAGGGCCGCCTGCAGCGCCGCCCCGTGTTCGCCGGCCCGCAGGTGCGCGCGGGCGATGGCCTCCAGCATGTGCAGCCGCAGCTGGCGCAGTCGTTCGCGTTCCAGCAGCACCCAGTCCTCGTACCAGCCGGGCAGCAGGTCGTGTCGCCCGGCCACCACGGCCGGCACGGCCCGCCGCGGGTCCGCCCCGGCGGCGATCCGCTCGGCCGTGCCGGTCAGCTCGTCGACATCCACCGCCACCTGCGGGTCGAGCCGGACGGTGTCGCCGGAGACCAGCAGCGGGCAGGACCTGTCCTGGCGGATCCGCCACAGCGCCGTCCGCATGCAGGACAGGGCGCGCTCCTCGGATGTCTCCGGCCAGAGCAGGCCGGCCAGGTGGGTCCGGGTGGCGCCGGGCCGGAGCGCGATCAGCGCGAGCACCCGCTGCAGCCCGCGCGGCACCACCACCGGGCGGTCCCGGTCGACGAGCCGAAAGCCGCCGAGCAGGGCCAGCCGGACGGTGGGTGGCGCCGGCCGCGGACGCGGCACGGCGCCGTTCCGGCCGGTCGGCACGTTCGTTTCAGAGGCCACGGCGAACCCCCCTGCACCGTGACCCGGGTCCCATGAGCCGCTCGGTCGGAGAAAGGCCGGGACCCCGCTGTCCCGGTCCGGCACCCGGGACCGGGCCGCCAAATATGACGAACGTTACCAATCGTACTTACCCTGCGTCAATGGCTGGTCCCGGACATCCGGCCGCCGTAACCAACCCGTTAGCACCGGGCTGAGCTGGGAAGACGCGGTCTCCTCTGGCCTACTCTCGGCCAGCATCGTCCCCCGTTGGCGTCACCTCAGCGTCACCACCTGCGGAAACCTGTGAGTGACCTGTGACAGCCCGGTGACCCTCCGGGGTGCAGCCTCGTCCTCGGCGACGGACCGCGGCCGGGCAGGCCGCGGTCCCGGCATCCCGACCGGCTGCCGTGGCCGTCGCCGTCGAGGCTGGGGGGACAGATGCACCACGCGCTGATCGTGGCCAGGATTGCGCCCGGCGCCGCCGAGCGGGTGGCGGAGATCTTCGCCGAATCCGACCGCACCGAGCTGCCCCGGGTGGTCGGCGTGCGGCACCGCTCGCTCTACCAGCTCGGCGACCTCTACCTGCACCTGCTGGTCACCGACGAGCCGGCCACCGACGCCGTGGGCCGGGGGACCGAGCATCCCGAGTTCGCCCGGGTCAGCCAGCGGCTGCGCCCGTACATCTCGCCGTACCTGCCGACCTGGCAGTCACCGCGGGACGCCATGGCGCGCTGCTTCTATCACTGGGACGCGCCGATGCCCGCCGGCTCGACCCGCTCGGCGCCGTGACCGTCGCCGCCGGGGTGGAGCGTCCGGCCTGGGTACGCTGCGCCGCCTGCACCGCCCTGCTCTACCGCAAGCGGTTGCGGCGCAACCTCGACGTCTGCCCCGAGTGCGGGGACCATCGCCGACTCACCGCGGCGGAGCGGATCGAGCAGCTCACCGATCCGGGCAGCGTCGCGGCGCTGCCCGAGGAGGTCGGGCCGCAGGACCGGCTCGGCTTCGTCGATGTGCTGCCCTACCCGCACCGGCTGGCCGCCGCCCGGGCGGCCACCGGGCTGACCGAGGCGGTGCGCTGCGTGCGGGGCAGCGTTGGCGGGCATCCGGTGGTGCTGGCCGTGATGGACTTCCGGTTCCTCGGCGGCAGCCTCGGGGCCGCCACCGGCGAGCTCATCAGCCGCGCAGCCGAGCACGCCCGGGAACACCGGCTGCCGTACGTGGTCGTCACCGCCTCCGGCGGCGCGCGGATGCAGGAGGGCGCCCTGTCGCTCATGCAGATGGCCGGCACCGTGCAGGCGCTCGACGCGCTGCGCACCGCCGGGCTGCTCACGGTCAGCGTGATCACCGATCCCACGTACGGCGGGGTGGCGGCGTCCTTCGCCACCGCGGCCGACGTGGTGGTGGCCGAGAGCGGCGCCCGGATGGGCTTCGCCGGGCCCCGGGTGATCCGGCAGACCCTCGGCCAGGAGCTGCCGCCCGGTTTCCAGACCGCGGATTTCCTGCTCCGGCACGGCCAGGTCGACATGGTGGTGCCGCGCCGGCAGCTCCGCTCGGCGCTGGTGGCCCTGCTCGCGGCCGCCGTTCCGGGACGGCCCGCGGCGCCGGCCCGGCCGGCGGAGCCGGCGGATCACGCCGCGGTGCCCGCGCGGCCGGCGGATCACGCCGCGGTGCCCGCGCAGCCGGTCGAGCCGGACACGGCGCCGGCCGGGGCGGCCGCCCCGCCTGCGCCGCCGCCCCGGATCCCGCCGCCGGCGCCGGAGGCGCCCACCGCCTGGCAGACCGTCCGGCTGGCCCGCGATCCGCGCCGGCCCACCACGCTGGACTACCTGGGCACCGCCTTCGAGGGTTTTGTGGAGCTGCGCGGCGACCGGTCCGGCGCGGACTGCCCGGCGGTGGTGGCCGGGCTGGCCCGGCTCGGCGGGCTGCCGGTGGCGGTGATCGGCCACCAGAAGGGACACGACACGGCCGGCCTGCTGGCCCGCAACTACGGCATGGCCTCCCCGGCCGGCCACCGCAAGGCCGTCCGGGTGATGCGGCTGGCCGACCGCCTCGGGCTGCCGCTGATCACCCTGGTCGACACGCCGGGGGCGGACCCGGGGGTGGCGGCGGAGCGGGCGGGGCAGGCGGGCGCCATCGCCGAGTGCATCCGGACCATGTCCGGGTTGGGCGTGCCGACCGTCACGGCCGTCACCGGCGAGGGCGGCAGCGGCGGCGCGCTGGCGCTGGCCGTCGCCGACCGGGTCCTGCTGCTGCGCAACGCGGTCTACTCGGTGATCAGCCCGGAGGGCTGCGCGGCCATCCTGTGGGACGACCGCGCCGCGGTGGCCCGCGCCGCGGCCGCGCTCCGGCTTACCGCCGCGGACCTGCTCGGGCTGGACGTGGCCGACGCGATCGTGCCGGAACCGCCGGGTGGCGCGCAGGCCGACCCGGTGGCGGCCGCCGACCTGCTGCGCTCGGCGCTGCTGGCGGCCCTGCTCCCGCTGCTGGCCGAGCCCGTCGACCGGCTGCGGGCGCGACGGGTGGCCCGCTTCCGCCGGTACGCCCCGGCCGGCGCGCGGCCCGCGCACCGGCGGCCTGCGCCGGACGAGGAGCCGGCCTCGGCCGTCAGCGAGCGAAGCATGTCCGGAGGCCTCCGATGACGACAGACGGTAACGCCGTCGGCGAGCGCGGGGACGGGCGCCGGGACCGGTCCGGCGACGGCCGGCTGGCCGAGTTGCGGACGGAGGCCCGCGAGCTGGTGAGCGAGCTGGCCGGCCCGGTACGGCGGGTGCATCTGCGGCGCGGGGACACCGAGCTGGAGATCGAGTGGCCCGACCCGGCGTCCGCGTTCGCGGCCCCGTCGGCGGCGCCGGTCGGATCGGCGACGCCGGGGTCGGGCGCGCCGGCGGCGGTCCCGGCGACCGGGCCGGGCGCGGCGGTTCCCGCCGAGGACGGTTCGCACACCGTGCTCTCGCCGATGGTCGGCACGTTCTACCGCGCCCCCGAACCCGGCCGGCCGCCGTACGTCGAGGTTGGCGACCTGGTCGAAGCCGGCCGGGTGATCGGGATCGTCGAGGCGATGAAGCTGATGAACGAGGTGACGGCCGGCCGTGCCGGCCGGGTGCTGGACCTGCTGGCCGCCGACGGCCAGCCGGTGGAGTACGGCCAGCCGCTGATCGCGCTCGCGCCGGTCGGCTAGGCGTCGGAAACGGGGAGACGATGTTCGAGAAGGTGCTGATCGCCAATCGGGGCGAGATCGCGGTACGTGTCATCCGGGCCTGCCGGGAGCTCGGCATCCGGACCGTGGCCGTGCACTCCACCGCCGACGACGACTCGGCGGCGGTCCGGCTGGCCGACGAGGCGGTCCGGATCGGACCGCCGGCGAGCCGGCTCAGCTACCTCAACGCCGCGGCCATCGTGGAGGCGGCCCGGCAGACCGGCGCCGAGGCGGTGCACCCCGGCTACGGCTTCCTGGCCGAGGACGCCGACTTCGCCGAGATCTGCGCGGACAACGACCTGGTCTTCATCGGCCCCGACCCGGAGGTGGTGCGGGCGTTGGGGGACAAGTCCCGCGCCCTGGCCCTGATGCGCGCGGCCGGTCTGCCGGTGCCGCCGGGCAGCGCCGAGACGGTCGCCGGCCTCGGGCAGGCCCGCGCGGCGGCCGACGAGATCGGCTACCCGGTGATCCTCAAGTGCGCGGCCGGGGGCGGCGGACGGGGCATGGCCGTGGTCGGCGCCCCGGCCGAGCTGGCCGGGGCGTACGCCCGGACCCGGGCGGCGGCGCAGGCCGTCTTCGGCGACGACCGGATCTACGTCGAGCGGTACCTGGATCCCGCCCGGCACGTCGAGGTGCAGCTGCTGGCCGACGGGTACGGCGCCGCCGTGCATCTGGGCACCCGGGACTGCTCGGTGCAGCGCCGGCACCAGAAGCTGGTGGAGGAGGGGCCGGCGCCGGCGCTGTCGGCCGGCACCCTGGCGGCGATCGCCGACGCGGCCCTGCGCGGGGCCCGGGCCGTCGGCTACACCGGCGCCGGCACCTTCGAGTTCCTGGTCGACGAGGCGGAGCGCTTCCACTTCATCGAGGCGAACTGCCGGATCCAGGTGGAGCACCCGGTCACCGAGCTGATCACCGGCGTGGACATCGTGCACGAACAGCTGCACCTGGCCGCCGGCGTGCCGCTGCGGCCGCGGCAGCAGGACGTGCTGCCCCGCGGCGTGGCCATCGAGTGCCGGGTGAACGCGGAGGACCCGGACCGCGGGTTCCTGCCCACCGCCGGCCGGCTGGACGTCTTCGCGCCGCCCGCCGGCCCGTTCACCCGGGTCGACACGCACGGCTTTGCCGGGTACGTCATCCCGCCGTACTACGACTCGCTGCTGGCCAAGGTGGTGACCTGGGCCCCGGAGCGGGAGCTCGCGATCGACCGGATGGACCGCGCGCTGCACGAGTTCGCCGTGGCCGGCCCCGGTGTCCGTACCACCATCCCGTTCCTGCGGCGGATCCTCGACGACGCGGCCTTCCGCAAGGGGCGTTACTCGACCGGGCTGGTCGACCGGCTGACCGGTGACGGGTCCGCGGCGCCTGCCGAGCCGGCGGCCGGAACCGGCGCGTACCCACCGTCCTAGGAGGACCCAATGACCCTCGAACACACCTCCCGGCGGGCCGCGACGCCCGCCGAGATCACCGAGATCCTGGTACGGCACTGCGGGCTGGACCCGGAGGCCGCGGCCGCGGCGCCGGCCGCCTCGCTGGCCGACCTGGGAATGGATTCGCTCGCGCTGCTGGAGCTGCAGGCCGTGGTGGCCGACCGGTACGGCGTGGCGCTGCCGGAGCGGGCCACGCTGCTGAGCATCGCCGAGATCGCCGACCTGGTGGCCCGGCAGAGCGAGCCGGCCGACCCGCTGCCCGGGCACACCGAGAACTCGGTGGTCATCGCGGCGCCGTTCGACCTGGTCTGGGAGCTGACCAACGACGTGGCCGGCTGGCCCGCGCTGTTCACCGAGTACGCCTCGGTGGAGGTGCTGCGCCGGGCCGGGGACACGGTGCTGTTCCGGCTGACCATGGTGCCCGACGAGGCCGGCGTGTCCTGGAGCTGGGTCAGCGAGCGTACGGCGGACCGGGACCGGCGGGAGGTCCGGGCGCACCGGGTGGAGACCGGCCCGTTCGAGTACATGCGGATCCACTGGAGCTATGCCGAGGAGCCCGACGGGGTGCGGATGACCTGGGTGCAGGACTTCGCGCTGCGGCCGGACGCGCCGGTCGACGACGCGCAGATGACCGAGCGGATCAACACGAACAGCCGGGTGCAGCTGGACATCATCCGGCAACGGATCGAGCGGGTCGCGCGGCAGCGGGTCGCGGTCGGCGCCGGGGGCGGCGATGAGTGAGCAGGCGGCGGCCGGACCGAGCGACCTGCTGCGGCCGGCGCCGGGCAACGGCGCGGCGTCGGGCAACGGCGCTCCGTCGGGCAACGGCGCTCCGTCGGGCGGCGGCGCTCCGTCGGGCGGCGGCGCGGCGGCGGGCGGCCGGCGCGGGGTGGTGGCCGCCCGGGACGTGCCCGCGGACCGGCGGCGCGGCGGCGAGATCCGGGTGCTGCTCGGGCCGAAGACGGTCGGCAGCACGGCCGGCTTCCTGGGGGTGGCCAACCTGCGCCCGGGGGAGCGGATCGCCGAGCACTACCACCCGTACAGCGAGGAGTTCCTGTACGTGGCGTACGGCGCCATCGTGGTGGACCTCGACGACGTGCCGGTCCCGGTGCGGTCGGGGGAGGGGCTGCACGTGCCGATCAACGTCCGGCACCGGCTGCGCAACCTGGGCACCGAGCCGGCCGAGGTGGTCTTCGCGCTTGGCCCGCTCGCCCCCCGCCCGGAACTGGGTCACGTCGACACCGAGCCCGGCCCGGCCCGACCGGCCGCGCCGGTCGTACCGGATGCCGCCCCGGCCGTGTCGGGCGCGGCGCCGGCCGTGCGGGATGCGGCGCCGTCGGGCGTGGCGCCGGTCGTTGCCGCGGAGGCGTCGCCGTGACCGGCCGGCAGGTGGTGGTCACCGGCGTGGGCGTGGTGGCGCCCGGCGGGGTGACCCGGGACGAGTTCTGGGCCACCATCACGGCCGGCCGCACGGCCACCCGGCGGATCACCCTGTTCGACCCGGCGCCGTTCCGGTCCCAGATCGCCGCCGAGTGCGACTTCGACCCGGTGGCCGCGGGGCTGAGCCCGGCGGAGATCGAGCGCTGCGACCGGTACGTCCAGTTCGCCCTCGCCGCCGCCCGGGAGGCGCTCGCGGACAGCGGCCTGGACCTCACCGGCGACCTGCGGGAGCGCGCCGGGGTGGTGCTCGGCACGGCGGTGGGCGGCACCACGGCGCTGGAACGCGAGTACGTGGCGGCCAGCGACTCCGGGGCCCGCTGGCTGGTCGACCACGCCGGCACCAGCCCGTACCTGTACTCGGCGCTGATGCCCAGCAGCCTGGCCGCCGACGTGGCCTGCCGGTACGGCCTGCACGGGCCCGCCCAGGTCATCTCCACCGGCTGCACGTCCGGGATCGACGCCATCGGGTACGCCGCGCAGCTGATCGCCGACGGCGAGGCCGACGTGGTGCTGGCCGGGGCCTCGGACAGCCCGATCTCCCCGGTGACCGTGGCGTCCTTCGACGCCATCCGCGCCACCACGGCCGACAACGCCGACCCCGCGCACGCCTCCCGGCCGTTCGACGCCGGCCGCACCGGTTTCGTGCTCGCCGAGGGGGCCGCCGTGCTGGTGCTGGAGGAACTGTCGCACGCCCGCCGGCGGGACGCCCCGGTCCGGTGCGCGGTGGCCGGGTACGCCAGCCGGAGCAACGGCTACCACATGACCGGCCTGCGGCCGGACGGTGTGGAGATGGCGCTGGCCATCACCGACGCGCTCGACCAGGCCCGGCTCGACCGGACCGCCGTGTCGTACGTCAGCGCGCACGGCTCCGGCACCCGGCAGAACGACCGGCACGAGACCGCCGCGCTGAAACGGGCGCTCGGGCCGGCCGCGTACGAGGTCCCGGTCAGCTCGATCAAGTCCATGGTGGGCCATTCGCTGGGCGCCATCGGCTCGATCGAGATGGCGGCCTGCGCGCTGGCCATCGGCGCCGGCGTGGTGCCGCCCACGGCCAACTGGTCGAGCCGGGACCCGGAGTGCGACCTGGACTACGTGCCGAACACCGCCCGCGAGGTGCCCGTCGAGGTGGCGCTGTCGGTGGGCAGCGGCTTCGGCGGCTTCCAGTCCGCGCTGGTGTTCCGCCGCACCCCGGAGCCGGCCCGGTGACCGGCCCGGACGCCGGGACCGCCGCGCCCGGCCCGGACGCCGGGATCGCCGCGCCCGGCCCGGACGCCGGGACCGCCACGCCCGGCCGTGAGGCGTCCGGCCCGGCCGCGGCCGGGGTGTCCGGCTCGCGGGCGCCGCGGGCCGTGATCACCGGCATCGGGGTGGTGGCGCCCACCGGCATCGGCGCCGAGGCGCACTGGAAGCGGGTGCTGGCCGGGGAACACCGGATCGCCCCGATCAGCCTGTTCGACGCCACGCCCTACCCGTGCACGCTGGCCGGGGAGGTCCCCGACTTCGACGCGCAGGCCTGGACCGACACCCGGCGCATCGTGCAGACCGACCGGTGGACCCACCTCGGCTTCGCCGCCACCCGGCTGGCGCTGGCCGACGCGGGCCTGGCCGAGGCCGGCCCGGCGGACCCGTACGCGGTGGCCGTCACGCTGGCCAGCTCGTCCGGCGGAAACCTGTTCGGGCAGCGGGAGCTGCAGCGGCTGTGGAGCCAGCCCGGCCGGACCGTCGGGGCGTACCAGTCGATCGCCTGGTTCTACGCCGCGAGCGTCGGCCAGCTCTCCATCGCGCACCAGTTCAAGGGGCCGTGCGGGGTGCTGGCCGCCGAGGCCGCCGGCGGGCTGGACAGCCTCGCGCACGCCGTCCGGACCATCCGCCGGGGGACCCCGGTGGTGATCGCCGGCGGCACCGAGTGCCCGCTCAGCCCGTACGCGCTGGCCTGCCAGCTGCGCAGCGGGCTGCTCAGCACGGGCACCGACCCGGACACGGCGTACCGGCCGTTCGACGCCGCGGCCGCCGGGTACGTCCCGGCCGAGGGTGGCGCGGTGTTCGTGGTCGAGGACCTGGACCACGCCCGCGCCCGCGGCGCGCCGGTGATCTATGCCGAGGTGCTCGGCTGGGGCGCCACCCACGACGGTCGGCACACCACGCCGGACCGGGAGCCCGGCGCCGGGCACTACGCCCGGGCCATGGAGGTGGCGCTGCGCGCCGGCGGCGCGCACCCCGACGAGGTGGCGCTGGTGGTGCCGGACGCCCTCGGCGTGCCCGGGTACGACCGCGCCGAGGCGCGGGCGCTGCGCAGCCTGTTCGGCCCGACCACCCCGCCGGTGAGCACGCAGAAGGCGTTGACCGGGCGGGCCCACCAGGGCGGCGCGGCGCTGGACGTGGCCACCGCGCTGCTGGCCCTGCGGCACGACCTGCTGCCGGCCACGGCCGGGCTGCACCGGCCGGCGGCCGGCTGCGAGCTGGACTTCGTCCGGGAACCCCGGCGCCCGCGCGGCGACCTGGCCCTGGTCTGCGCCCGCGGCTTCGACGGCTTCAACAGCGCCCTCCTGCTGCGCCGCCCCCCGAGGTAAGGAAGGGCCCCTTCTTATCGTTTTCGGTATAGGAAGGGTCCCCTGTTAACACAAGCCGGGGTGACGACTACCGAGACACGAGGAGTTCGGATGGGGCTGAGCGACGGGGCGGCGTCGACGGACGGGTGGAGCCGGGCCGGTCCACGGCTGATCGGTCCGGCTGGCTGCCCGCGCGACGGTCGTACCTCCGTCGCGCGGGCTGGCCCTGCTCGCCGCGACGGCCGTGCCCGCCGGTGGTCCGCGGCGCGGTCAGCCGAGTTGGGCGAGGGTGTGTGGCACCTCGTCCAGCAGCTCGCGGGCCAGGAAGCCGAGCCGGCCGTACCGCGGGGCCAGCCGCTGCCCGCTCACCGCGTGCACCCAGGCGCCCCAGCAGGTCGCCTGGGCCGGGTCCGCGCCCCGGCCCAGCAGCCCGACCAGAATCCCGGCCAGCACGTCGCCGCTGCCCGAGGTGCCCAGTCCGGCGTCGCCGCTCTCCTCCCGCCACCGCCGTCCGTCCGGCGCGGCGATGTGGCTGCGCAGCGACACCACGCAGCCGTACCGCTCGGCCAGCTCGGCGGCGTCGGCGTCCGGGTCGTCGCCCGGGTCGCGGCCCAGCAGGTGGCCGGCCTCGGTGGCGTTCGGAGTGAGCACCGCTGGCTGCTTCCGGTCGGCGAGCAGGCCCGGCTCGTGGCTCAGCGCGCCCAGCGCGTACGCGTCGAGCAGCAGCGCGGCGTCCGGCTTCGCGGCGTCGAGGACCTGCCGGAGCAGTGCGGTGGTCTCGTCGATGTCGTTGAGGCCGGGACCGACGGCGATCGCGTCCGCCCGGCCCACCAGGTCGCCGAGCCGTTCCTGGTCGCGGCCCGCGACGGCGCCGTCCCCGGTCTCGGCCAGCCCCACCACCAGCGCCTCGGGCACCTCGATGCTGAGTGCGGCGGCCGTGGATTCGGCGACCGCCAGTTGCAGCACGCCGGCGCCGGCGCGCAGCGCGGCGAGCCCGGCCAGCAGAACGGCGCCGGGGGTGAACCGGGAGCCGCCCACCACCAGCACGGTGCCCCGGGCGCCCTTGCCGCCCTCCGGCACGGGCAGCGGCCACTGCCGCAGCAACCCGGGGGTGATGACCTCGATCTCAGACCGGTTCGGCATCGACCTCATCCTCTCTGGTGGTGGCGGTGTGGTCCCGGTGCAGGTGGTCCACGTTGTTGAAGGTCACCAGCCGCAGCCGGCCGGACTCGTCGGCGGCCCAGCCGGTCACCGAACAGTTGGCGACGGTGGTCTCCCGGGCCAGCCGGACCAGCGTCGGCTCGTCCAAACCTTCGATCAGATAACGCAGCAGCAGCACGATCGCCTCGTGACCGAAGAGCACGACCCGCTCGCCGGTGTGGTCCCGGCGCAGGTCGCCGAGCAGGGCGCGCAGCCGCAGCGCCACGTCGGCCCACGACTCCCCGCCGGGCGGCCGGTAGTAGAACTTGCCGAGCCGGTTGCGCCGGGTGACCTCGTCGGGGTATCGCTTGCGCACCCCGAGGCTGGTCAGCAGGTCCAGGATGCCCAGTTCCCGGTCCCGCAGCCGCTCGTCGACGCTGCCCGGTATGCCGGTGTCGGCCAGCGCCGCCTCGGCGGTCTGCGCCGTCCGGCGGTACGGCGACACCACCGCCACCGTCGGGCGGTTCCCCTGCGCCAGGCCGGTCAGCCACCGTCCGGTGGCGGCGGCCTGTTCCCGGCCCAGATCTGACAGCGGTACGTCGGCGTCCCGGTCCGTGAGGTCGATCGACTCCACCCCGTCGGTCTCGGCCTTGGCCGCGGCCACGTTGCCGACGCTCTCACCATGCCGCACGATCCACAGCTGATCCAGTTCCGCCATGCCGCACCCCCTACCCGGTGGGCGGTGGACCGTAACAGCGGCGACGCTGCCGGACGCTCCCGCCGCCGCCGGGACCACCCGGGCCGGCCGGCGCGTTTGTCCCGGTCACCGGCCGGGTAGCGAAGCAGGCGGGCCGGCGCCCGTCGGGACGGCGCCGGGGAGAGCAGTCGGGGGGCGGGTCGATGCCGGTGCTGGACGGGCGTTACCGGCTCGAGAGCCGGATCGGCGCCGGTGGCATGTCCGAGGTGTGGTGCGCCCACGACGAGGTGCTGGACCGCCCGGTGGCCATCAAGCTGATCACCCTGCCGTACGCCGACGAGGCGGCCGTGGACGCGATCGTCGAGCAGGTCCGCACCGAGGCTCGGGCCGCGGCGCGGCTGACCCACCCGAACATCGCCAGCGTGCACGACTTCGGCCTGGCCTCCGTGCCGGACGGCCCGGACACCCCGTACATCGTGATGGAACTCGTGCACGGCGAGACGCTGGCCAGCCACCTGCGCCGCGGGGCGCTGGACTGGCAGATCGCGGTGCGGGTGTGCGCCGAGGTGAGCGCCGCGCTGGCCGCGGCCCACCTGCACGGCATCGTGCACCGCGACGTGAAGCCGGCCAACATCCTGCTCACCCCCGCCGGGGTGAAGGTGCTCGACTTCGGCATCGCGGCCGTCATCGGCCAGCGGGACCCGGTGGCCGACGGGGAGGTGGTGGGCACGCCGGCGTTCGTCGCCCCGGAACGGCTCAACGGGGTCGGCGCCACCCCGGCCACCGACATGTACGCCGTGGGCGTGCTGCTCTACCTCTGCCTGGCTGGCCGGCTGCCCTGGCCGGTCCGGGCGGATCCGGACCGGCCGCTGTCGCACGTCTACCGGGCGCCCGACCCGCTGCCCCCGGTCCCGGGCCTGCCCACGGACGTGGCGGAACTGTGCCTGCGGTGCCTGAGCGCCGACCCGTCCGCCCGGCCGACCGGGGTGGCCATGGCCCTGTTGCTGGCCGACGCGGTGGCGGCGCAGGTGTACGTGCCGGTCGGCGGCCTGACCACGCCACCGCCGCCGCTCAGCGTGCCGGCGCAGCGTCGCAACACCGGTGGCCGGCACCGGGCGGGCCGGCCGGCGGACCCGGGCGCGCCCGACGAGGCGGCCCTGGAGGCGCCCACCCAGGCGGCGGCGCTGGAGGCGCCCACCCAGGCGGCCGGCCGGGGCGGTTGCTGAGGCGCCGCTCAGCTCACCACTTGCTCCACGGGATCGTCCAGTCGCCGACGCCGTCCATCAGCCCCAGCTGCCGGGGGGTGTTGCGGACCTCGACCACGTCACCCACCTGGAAGGTGTCGTAGAACCACTGGGCGTTCGCCGGTCCGACGTTGATGCAGCCGTGCGAGGTGTTGGCCCTGCCGTGCGCCGAGATGTTCCAGTCGGCCATGTGCACGAACTCGCCGGTGTAGGAGATCCGGTTGCAGAGCTTGATGTCCTCGTCGTAGAAGTTCGGGTCCTTCTTGTCGGTGATCCCGTAGCTCGCCGAGGTCATGTTGTAGGACGGCTGCTTGTTGATGATCACGTGTACGCCGGAGGCGGTCCAGTAGTTGACCGTCTTGCCTTCCGGCGTCTTGGCCGTTCCGCCCTTGCCCATGCTGACCGGGATGTCCCGCACCATCTTGCCGTCGATGTAGCACTTCATCCGGTGGCTGCTGCCGTCGGCGACGGCGATCCGGGACGGTCCGATCGTGTAGTGGGTGGCGGCGTTCTCGCCGTACACGTCCCGGCCGAGGTTCACGCCGTGCAGCTTCACCTCGACCGAGATGCGGGTGCCCGCGGCGAAGTACCGGGCCGGCCGCCAGTGCGCGTTCTGCCCGTCGATCCACCGCCACCGGCCCTCGACCGGCGGGGAGGTCTCCACCCGCATCGCCTTCTCGGCGGCGGCCCGGTCGCGCACCGTACGGCTGAAGTGGACCATCACCGGCTGGCCGACGCCGTAGGTGGCGCCGGTGCGCAGCGCCGTGAGCGCGTTGGCCTGGAAGGTCACGCCGGCCACGCCGTTCGGCTTGAGCGTCTTGAAGGAGCTGGTCTGCTCGCTGGCCACGCCCGCGGAGTCGGCCACCGACACGGTGACATTGTAGGTCGTGTTGTAGCTGAGGGTCCCGGTGGAGCGCCAGCTGCCGTCCTCGGCCAGCTTGCCGGCCACCTTCCGGTCACCCGCCGAGACCGTCACGCCCTTCAACGTGCCGCCGGCCACCGACACCACGACCGGCGCCGTCGGCGACACCTTGGTGGCGTTCGCCACCGGCGTGATCTTGACAGTGACCGGCTCGGCCGAGGCGGACGGCGACGGAGCCGCCGACCCGGTCCCGGACTGGCCCGGACCGTTCCAGCTCGCGTCCTTCGGCTTGTCGCCGCCGCGACATCCCGCGACCGTCAACCCGGTGACCGCCAGGCTTGCGGCGGCGCCCGCGCCGAGCGCGACGACTTTCCTGCGAGTGACCATCAGTTTCCTCCCGCGCGGAATGGTACTGGTAAGCGGGCCCGCGCGGGTGACCCGCCCGCGCGCGTCGTGTCGCGGTCCGGTAACGCGACGGCGCCCTCGGCGCCGGTTACCTGGTCAGCGGGGCCGCGCCTCCCGGTCGGCCTGCGCGGCGGCGGCGAGGAAAGCGTTGTACCGGGCCAGCTCGTCCTCCTCGCCGGCGGCCTCGGCGCGGTCGGCCGCCCGGTCGAGCCGGGCCTGCTCCCGCTCGTCGCTGCGGATCCACTGGCGCACCAGCACCAGCATCACGACGGCCGCCGGCACCTCGCCGAAGGACCACGCGATGGCCGCCCCCAGGTGCTGGTCCGACAGCGGGCTGGCGGCCCAGGGCGGGTGCAGCGGGGTGTACCAGTCCGGCGCGATCAGCCCGTTGGACTGCATGAGCACGATCCCGAAGAAGGCGTGGAAGCTCATGGCCGCGAAGTGGATGATCACCAGCAGCGGGGCGCTCAACGGGCGCCGCCCGGGGTCGATGCCGATCAGCACCCAGAAGAGCAGGTAGCCGGCCAGCACGAAGTGCACGAGCATGGCCAGGTGGCCCACGTGGTAGCGCATCAGCGTGCCCAGCAGGTCGCTGAAGTAGAGGCCGTACAGGCTGGCGACGTAGATCGCCAGCGCGACCAGCGGGTGGGTGAGCAGCCGCAGCACGCGACTGTGCACGAGCACCAGCAGCCAGTCCCGCGGCCCGCGCACCTCCGGGTCGGCCGGCCGGCGCAGGGCCCGCAGCGCCAGGGTGAGCGGCGCGCCGCTGACCAGCAGGATCGGCACCGCCATCGACAGCACCATGTGCTGGGCCATGTGCGCGCTGAACAGCACGTACGCGTACCGGGCGAAGCCGAGCGAGGTCACCGCGGCCAGCAGCAGCCAGCCGGCGATCCAGCAGGCCGTGCGGACCACCGGCCAGCGCACCCCGGAGCGCCGCAGCCGGCGGACCCCGAGCAGGTACGCCCCGACCGCGAACACCGTGGCGGTCAGGAAGAACATGTCCGGCAGCACGTTGCCGAGCAGGTGGGCGGCCGTCGGGGCGGGCGGCATGGCGAAGCCGAGCACGCTGGTCACCGGATCCGGGTCCACCGGCTCGGACGGCACCGGGGTGGGGCTGCGGGACAGCGCCACGGCGAGCCCGAAGGTGGCGCCGAACGTGACCAGCTCGCCCGCGGCGAGCCGGCGGAAGGCGCCGGCCCGGCCCGCGCGCAGCGCAGGCAGGGTCCGCGACCGGTGCAGCGCGCCGAGCGCGCCGAGCCCGACCAGCGCGGCGAGCTTGCCGAGCACCAGCACGCCGTACCGGGACCCCCACAGCTCGCCCCAGCCACCCAGCCGGACCCACGCGTTGGCCACCCCGCTGACCGCGACCAGGCCGAAGCACACCAGCGCCAGCCGGCTGTACCGGGCGGCCGCCCCGGCCAGCACGTCCGTGCGGCGCAGCACGAGCAGGCCGGCAAGCCCGCCGACCCAGAGGACCGCGGCCGCGATGTGCAGGGCCAGGCTGGTCACCGCGACCTGGTGGTTCCCGGCGCCCGCGGCGTGCCCGGTGAAGGCCGGCGGCAGCACGGTGATCAGGGCCAGCGCTGCCGCGACGGCGGCGAGGTTGCGGGACACCCCGGCCCGGGACACCGCCACGAGCACCAGCGCGAGCCCCGCCTGCCAGGCCAGCGCCTGGCCCTGGGACACCGAGGTCACGAAGTTGGCCACCATGCCGGGGCGGATCCGGTCCACCGGCTGGGCGAGCAGGTCGGACAGGGTCAGCACCATGAGCGCCACCGCGGCCACCGCCCAGCCCAGCGCCACCGGCGCGACCCGGCGCAGCAGCAGGTAGCCCCGGGCCGACACGCTGGGGCCGTCGCCGGGCAGCAGGAAGGCCGCGGTGACGGTGAGGCCGACGGCGGCGGTGGCCAGCGCGTCGAGGACCAGCCGCAGCACCGGCAGGCCCCAGGAGGTGAGCCGGCCCGGATCCGGCAGGCCCGGAATCGTGCCGGTGAGCCCGTGCCCGAAGCTCAGCGCGAGGGCCAGCACGGCCACCGCGGCCGCGCCGACCGCCGCCGGCAGCCACCACCGCGGCCCGGTGGACTCCGGTACGCCCGTGGCGCGGTCCTCGGCCGGTGCGGCGGTGCCGACAACCTGCTCGCTCATGTCGGCTCCTCGCTGCGCTCGCTCATTTACGCGGCTCCCTACGGGGTGGTCCGATCCGGCGGGGCTTGCGGGGGCGTCGCGCGAACGGTCCCAGGTCGTCCCATTCCGAGGGCTGCCGGTTCGCCCTGCGCCGAACCAGCAGGGCGGCCAGCGCCGCGATCACCAGGGCGAGAACTCCCAGCAGCACCCACTGCCCCACGGGCGTGCCCCGGGCCGGCCCGGCGACCCCCGCGGACGCCGGCGAGGCGGACGACGGGCCCGGATCGGTCGGGTCGGCCGATCCGGCGGCGGACGGCGGCCCGGCCGCGGCCGATGGGGACCCGGCGGCCGGGTCTTGGCCGGCCGGCAGGGCGACGGTGAACCCGAGTTGGCCCTCCACCGGGTGCCCGTCGGCGGACACCGCCCGCCAGGCCACCCGGTACGCGCCGGACGGCAGCGGCCGGACCGCCTGGTGCACCGCGGCGTCCACCACCCGGACCGGCCCGTCGGCGAACTGCGCGTCGCCGGTCCCGGTGACCACCACGGTCGTGTAGCGGCCGCGGACCGGTTCGTTGAAGGTCAGGGTGATCTCCCGCACCGGCCGGGTGACCGTGGCGCCGTCCCGCGGATCGGTGGCCTGCAGCGCCGCGTGCGCCGCGGCCGGGCCGGCCCCCGGGCCGGCGAACAGCGCCGTGCCCACCAGCGCCAGCGCCAGCACGGCGAGCAGTCGGCCCGGCGCCCGTCCGCCCCGGGGGATGCCCCGGCCCGGCACCGCGCCGGGAGTGCCTGCCGGCCCGCGGCCGCCTGTTCCTGACATGCGTACATAGTCGTCCCCGCCGGCCGGCCAGTTCCCGCCGACCCCCGGTCGGGCCCGCCAGATCACACCCGCGGCGGGCCCGCCGCCGCGGCTGGCCCGGATCCGGCGGATCCTGGCGCCGCCCGTGCGGCCGTCGGCCGGTATCGCGCCGGCTGGGCGCGGAGTGACATTTCGGGGCTGCCGGCCGCGTTTGCCGGTATCGGCCCGGGGTAGCCAGGCAGACGACCCATTGTTTGCACACTGCAAAGGATGTTGCGGAGAGGGCGCCAGATGAAGGAGATCGTTGGGGAAAGCCTGGCCCGCCGGCTGGTGGAGTGGGGCGTCGACACCGTCTTCGGGTTGCCCGGCGACGGCATCAACGGCCTGATGGAGGGGTTCCGGCGGCACGCC
The DNA here is from genome assembly GCF_042434095.1 of Plantactinospora siamensis. Classification (NCBI taxonomy): domain Bacteria; kingdom Bacillati; phylum Actinomycetota; class Actinomycetes; order Micromonosporales; family Micromonosporaceae; genus Plantactinospora; species Plantactinospora siamensis. Next base: position 67,655 of record NZ_JBHLUE010000020.1, on the reverse strand, counting down.
GACAAGCTGCGGTTCGTGCTGGTGCACCACGAGGAGGCGGCCGCGTTCATGGCGACCGGCTACGCCAAGGCGACCGGACGGCTCGGCGTCTGCGTGGCCACCTCCGGGCCCGGCGCCATCCACCTGCTGAACGGCCTGTACGACGCGAAGCTCGACCACGTGCCGGTGTTGGCGATCACCGGCATGCAGGAGACCTCGGTGCTCGGCTCGCGCTACCAGCAGGAGGTGAACACCACCTACCTCTACCAGGACGTGGCCTCGTACAACCTGATGGTCACCAACCCGCAGCAGATGCCCGCGGTGGTGGACCTGGCCATCCGGGACGCGCTGGCGAAGCGCACGGTCGCGCACCTGACCTTCCCCAACGATCTTCAGGTGGCCCCGGCCGCGGAGGACCCGTACCGGCACGTCAGCCCCGGCACCCCGCCGGCCAGCGCGCCGCTGATGTCCCGGCCGGCGCTGCCGGCCGACCCCGACGACCTGCGGCGGGCCGTCGACGTGCTCGACGCCGGCCGGAAGATCGCCATGCTGGTCGGCGCCGGCGCCCAGGAGGCCCCCGAGGAGGTCCTCGCGGTGGCCGAGGCGCTCGGCAGCCCGATCGTCAAGACGCTGCCCGGCAAGCACGTGGTGCCGGACGACCACCCGCTCACCACGGGTGGCCTGGGCCTGCTGGGCACCAGGCCCAGCGAGGACCTGATGGAGAACTGCGACACGCTGCTGATGGTCGGCACGTCCTTCCCGTACGGGAAGTTCCTGCCCGGGCCGGACCAGGCCCGGGTGGTGCAGATCGACACCGACGCCAGCCTGATCGGGATGCGGGTGCCGGTGGACGCGCCGGTGACCGCCGACGCCCGGCTGGCGCTGCGCGCGCTGCTGCCCATGCTCGCCCGCCGGGACAACCGGGCGTTCCTCACCAAATACCAGAAGGCCATGGCCGAGTGGCGGGAGGACATGGCCGCGCTGCAGGACGCCGGTCGGGACCCCATCGCCCCGCAGTACCTGATGGGCTGCGTCGACGCGGCCGCGACCGACGACGCGATCCTGACCTGCGACTCCGGCACGATCGCCACCTGGGCCGCCCGGCACTGGACGATCCGCGGGGACCGGCGGTTCTACCTGTCCGGCAACCTGGCCACGATGGCGCCCGGGCTGCCGTACGCGATCGCCGCCCAGCACGCGTACCCGGGCCGGCAGGTGATCGCGTTCGTCGGCGACGGCGGGTTCGCCATGCTGATGGCGGAGTTCCTCACCGCGGTCCGGCACGAGCTGCCGGTCAAGGTCATCGTCAACAACAACAACTCGTACGGCCAGATCCTCTGGGAACAGATCATCCTGGGCTATCCCGAGTATGCGGTCCGGCACCGCGAGCCCGAGGCGGACTTCGCGGCCTGGGCCACCGCCTGTGGCGGGTACGGGGTGAAGGTGAAGCGCCCGGGCGACGTGGCCGAGGCGGTCCGCGCGGCGCTCGCGCACCCGGGTCCGGCGCTGGTGGACTGCGACGTCAACCCCAACGAGCCGCCGATGCCCGGCAAGGTGAAGTACGACCAGGCCAAGCACTTCACCGAGGCCTTCCTGCGCGGCCAGCCGCACAAGGCCGCCACCCTGGCCACGGTGGCCCGCGACAAGATCAACGAGCTGCGGTCGTGACCGCCGTGTCGCTGCCGGATCCGGTGCTGCGTGCGCCGGAGCCGGCCACCGGCGTCGACCTGGCCACCCTGGCCGCCCGGCTGCGCCCGGTGGTGGACGGCGAGGTCCGGTTCGACGCCGGCACCCGGTCCGCCTACTCCACCGACGGCTCCAACTACCGCCAGGTCCCGCTCGGCGTGGTAGTGCCGCGCACCGTCGAGGCCGCCGTGGCGGCCCTGGCGGTGTGCCGGGAACTGGACGTGCCGGTGCTGTCCCGCGGCGGCGGCACCAGCCTGGCGGGGGAGTGCACCAACACCGCCGTGGTGATCGACTGGTCGAAGTACTGCAACCGGCTGCTGGAGGTGGACGCCGAGGCGCGCACCTGCCTGGTGGAGCCCGGCATCGTGCTGGACACCCTCAACGACCTGCTGGCCCCGCACGGCCTGGAGTTCGGCCCGAAGCCGTCGACCCACGACCACTGCACGATCGGCGGCATGATCGGCAACAACTCCTGCGGCTCGACGGCCCAGCGCGCCGGCAAGACCGTCGACAACCTCGTCGAGATGGAGGTGCTGCTCTACGACGGCACCCGGATGTGGGTCGGCGAGACCAGCGACGAGCGGTACGCCGAGATCCAGGCCGCCGGCGGCCGCCCGGCGGAGATCTACCGCCAGCTGCGGGCGCTGCGGGACGAATACCTCGCCGACATCCGCACCCGGTATCCGGACATCCCCCGCCGGGTCTCCGGCTACAACCTCGACAGCCTGCTGCCGGAGCAGCGCTTCCACGTGGGCCAGGCGCTGGTCGGCTCGGAGAGCACCCTCGTCACGGTGCTGCGGGCCCGGCTCAGGCTCGTGCCGGTGGTCCCGCACAAGTCGATGGTCTTCCTCGGCTACCCGGACATCGCCGCCGCGGGCGACGACGTGCCGCGGATCCTGCCGCACCGGCCAATCACGCTGGAGGGCCTGGACGACAAGCTGATCCACTTCGAGAAGCGCAAGCACATGCATCCGGAGGCCGTGCACCTGATGCCCGACGGCGGCGGCTGGCTGATGCTGCAGATGGGCGGCGACACCGAGGAGGAGGCCGAGGCCGCCGTCGAGCGGCTGCTCGCGGACGTACGCCGGGACGGCGGGCCCACCGTGCACCGGTTCGACGACCCGAAGCACGAGCAGCAGATGTGGGCGCTGCGCGAGTCCGGGCTCGGCGCCACCGCGCGGGTGCCCGGCGAGGCGGACACCTGGGAGGGCTGGGAGGACTCGGCCGTCCCGCCGGACCGGCTCGGCGACTACCTGCGCGACCTCGACCGGCTCTACCGGGAGTACGGCTTCGAGCAGGCGTCGCTGTACGGGCACTTCGGACAGGGCTGCGTGCACACCCGCATCCCGTTCCGGATGACCACGGCCGACGGGGTCCGGCAGTTCCGCTCCTTCGTCGAGCGCGCCGCCGACCTCGTGGTCTCCTACGGCGGCTCCTTCTCCGGCGAGCACGGCGACGGGCAGGCGCGCGGCGAGTTGCTGCCGAAGATGTTCGGCGACCGGGTGATCCGGGCGTTCGGGCAGTTCAAGGCGATCTTCGATCCGGGCGACCGGATGAACCCGGGCAAGGTGGTGGCGCCGTACCCGCTGGACAGCCACCTGCGGCTCGGGCCGGCCTACAACCACGGCGACGTGGACACGGTGTTCCGCTACCCCGACGACGACGGCAGCTTCGGCCGGGCCGTGCTGCGCTGCGTGGGCGTGGGGGAGTGCCGGCGCGAGCACGGCGGGGTGATGTGCCCGTCGTACATGGTCACCCGCGAGGAGGAGCACTCCACCCGGGGCCGGTCCCGGCTGCTGTTCGAGATGCTGGACGGCACGTCCCGGGGCGGCGTGATCTCCGACGGTTGGCGCTCCACCGCCGTGCGCGACGCCCTGGACCTCTGCCTGGCCTGCAAGGGCTGCAAGGGCGACTGCCCGGTCAACGTCGACATGGCCACCTACAAGGCCGAGTTCCTGTCCCACCACTACGCCGGCCGGCTGCGCCCGATGGCGCACTACTCCATGGGCTGGCTGCCGGTGGCCGCGGCCGTGGCGTCGGTCGCGCCGCGGCTGGTCAACCTGCTGACCCACACCCCCGGGCTGACCACCCTGGCCCGCGCCGCGGGCGGGATCGACCAGCACCGGCGAATCCCGCTGTTCGCGCCGGAGACCTTCCAGCACTGGTTCGCCGGCCGCGCCCCCGGCGGCGACGGCTCACGGGGCGAGGTGCTGCTCTGGCCGGACACCTTCAGCAACCGGTTCCACCCGGACGTGGCCCGGGCCGCCGTCGAGGTGCTGGAGGCCGCGGGGTGGCGGGTACGGGTGCCGGACCAGCCGGTCTGCTGCGGGCTGACCTGGATCTCCACCGGGCAGCTGCACACGGCCAAGCGGGTCCTGCGGCGCACCGTCGACGTGCTGCGCCCGTGCCTGCGGGACGGCGTCCGGGTGGTCGGCCTGGAGCCCAGCTGCACGGCCGTGTTCCGCTCGGACGCGGCCGAGCTGTTCCCGGACGACCAGGACGTGCAGAAGCTGCGCGCGCAGACCGTCACCCTCGCCGAGCTGCTGCACGAGCACACCCCCGGCTGGCGGCCGCCGCGGCTGGACCGCGCCGCGCTGATCCAGACGCACTGCCACCAGCACGCCATCGTGGGCGTCGAGGCCGATCGGGCGGTGTTGCGGGCGGCCGGGGTGGACCCGGACTTCCTCGACTCGGGCTGCTGCGGGCTGGCCGGCAACTTCGGCTTCGAGAAGGGTCACTACGACGTCTCGATGGCCTGCGCCGAGCGGGTCCTGCTGCCCGCCGTCCGGGACGCGGACGATTCCGCCGTGGTGCTGGCCGACGGGTTCAGCTGCCGTACCCAGATCGAGCAGGGCGACGCGAACGGCCGCCGGGCCATGCACCTGGCCGAGCTGCTCCGGGCCGGGCTGGCCGGCGACGACGGCCGGGACCGGCCGGAGCGGCAGTGGGCCGGCCGGACCGCCGCCCCGCCGGCCTGGCTGCGGGCCGCCGCGGTGGCCGCGGTCGGGCTGGCCGGCGCGGGCGCGCTGGCCGCGCTCACCGGCCGGCTGGCCGGCGCGGGCCCGGCCGGGCGACGGCCCGTGGCGGTCCGGTGGGTGTCGGGGTCGGCGGCCCGGCGGCGGCTGGCCGGCGGGCGCGTGGGTCGGCGGGGGTGAGCGGCGGTGCGGCTGAGCGCCCGCGCCTACACGCTGCCCACCGACGGGCCGGAGGGCGACGGCACGTTCGCCTGGTCGCAGACCACCCTGGTGCTCGCGACGGCCGAGGCGGACGGGCACACCGGGCTCGGCTGGAGCTACGGGCCGGTGGCCGCCGTCCGGGTGGTGAGCGACGAGTTGGCGCCGGTGGTGGCCGACCTCGACCCGGACGACGTGCCGGCCGCCTGGTCGGCCATGCAGCGGCGGCTGCGCAACGCGGGCCGGCCCGGCATCGGCGGGCTCGCGCTGTCGGCCGCCGACTGCGCGATCTGGGATCTCAAGGCCCGCCGGCACGGCCTGCCGCTGGCCCGGCTGCTGGGCGCCGCCCGGCATGCCGTCCCGGTCTACGGCAGCGGCGGCTTCATCACGTACGACGCCGGTCGGCAGCACGAGCAGCTGTCCGGCTGGGTGCACGAGCAGGGCATCCCGCGCGTGAAGATCAAGATCGGTGAGTCCTGGGGCGCCGACCTGTCCCGGGACCTGGACCGGATGTCCGCGGCCCGGCGCAGCATCGGCCCCGACGCCGAGCTGTTCGTGGACGCCAACGGCGGCTACGGCCGCAAGCAGGCGATCCGGGTGCTGCACGCGGCCGCCGATCTGGACGTGCGCTGGTACGAGGAGCCGGTCAGCTCGGACGACCTGGCCGGCCTGGGGCTGGTGCGCGACCGCGTCGACGCCGACGTGACGGCCGGCGAGTACGGCTATGACCTGGTGTACTTCCAGCGCATGGCGCCGTTCGTCGACTGCCTGCAGATCGACGTGACCCGGTGCGGCGGGATCAGCGAGTTCCTTCGCGCGGCCGGCGTGGCGGCCGCGGCCGGGCTGGAGGTGTCCGGCCACTGCGCCCCGCACCAGCACCTGGCCGTGGCGGCCGCGACGCCGAACCTTCGGCACCTGGAGTGGTTCCACGACCACGTGCGGATCGAGGGCATGCTGTTCGACGGCGTGGCCGACCCCACCGGCGGTACCGTGCCGGTGAACCGGGACGCGCCGGGCACCGGCCTCACCCTCCGGGTGGCCGACGCCGAGCGGTTCCGGGTCGGCTAGGGGCTTTGACACGCGCCCCGGCGGACGTACGGTGCTCAGGCTCGGCGAAGGGCCGGACGGCGGTCCGGCGCGGGAGCGACACCAGAGGAGGAGCGGAACATGACGAGGGCCGGATCAGCGGCGGTACGGGCCGGCGCGGTCGCGCGGATGATCTGGGGCGCCGGCATGCTGGCGGCCCCGACGACCGTGCTGGGCGCGCTCGGCGGCCGGCGCAGCGACCTGGCGGTGGCCGTTCTCCGGGTGCTCGGCGCCCGGCACCTGGCCCAGGGCGCCGTCACGGCGTGGCGGCCGACCGGCCCGGTGCTCGCGGCCGGCGCGGCGGCCGACGCGCTGCACGGGGCCAGCACCGTGCTGCTGGTGGCCCTGGACCGGCGTCAGCGCGGTCCCGCGGTGGCCGAGACCGGCCTGGCCGCCGCCTGGATCGCCCTCACCCTGTCCGCCCGCCGCTGACCCACCCGCGTCCGGTCCACCCGTCGATCATGGAGTCGTGGTGGGCGGATTGCCGGCTGCCACCCCTTTTTCCGGCAGCACAATTTCAGGATCGACGGGAGCGGGAGTGGGGGCGGCCGCGCCGTCGCCGCCGAGGGCGGCGGTCGGGGTGGCCGGACGGGCCGGCCGGGCGTCCTCGGGGCGCGGGTTGTAGAAGCACTTCTCGGCTCGGCCGGCGGCCACCTCGGCCGCGAACGTGCTCAGGTGGTGCGCCACCACCGCGATGTGCACGAGGTGCTCCAGCTCCAACCGGCGTAGCAGCGGCCGGGCCGTCCGCCAGAACGTGCGGCGGTATCCGGACCGTACGCCGGCATGCCACAGCGTGCGGGCCAGGATGGCCAGCCCGCGCCGCAGCTCCCGGGCCTCGGGCCGGCGCGCCGGCCGGGGCAGCCGGTTCGGGTAGGTGTGCGTGAGCTGGTAGGCGAACCGCTCGTACAGCGCCTCGGGCCGGAACGCGGTGGTCACCGTCCGCCGCCAGTCGGCCACCACGGCGTCGTACGGTCGCAGGAAGTCCACGTTGGACTCCCGGCCGGCCTCCGCCGGCACGATCCGGCCGGCCGCCGACAGCCGGTCCCACAACGGGGTACGCGGCAGCGCGTGCAGCAGGTTGATGGTGAGCATCGGGATCCGGGTGGTCGCGATGAAATCCAGGACCCGCTGCCCGGAGCGCTCGTCGTCGGTGTCCAGCCCGAGGATGATGCCGGCCACCACCTCCAGCCCGTGCCGATTCAGCGTGGCCACGGCCACCTCGAGCGGGGTGGCAAGGTTCTGCGTCTTGCGCATCAGCCGCAGCCCGGCCAGATCCGGCGACTCCACTCCCATGAAGACGGTGGTGAACGCGGCCTCGCGCATCTTCGCGAGGATGTCGGTCCGCTTGGCGAGGTTCATCGTGGCCTCGCAGGCGAAGGTCACCGGATAGCCGCGGTCCCGTTGCCACTGCACGAGCCCGGTCAGCAGCTCCACCGCGGCCCGCGGGTCGGCGATGAAGTTGTCGTCGACGAAGTACACGCTGCCCGGGTTCCCCCGGGCCAGCAGCGCGTCCAGCTCGGCGAGCACGGCCGGCACGCTCTTTCGCCGGGGCCGCTGGCCGTACAGCGCCGGGATGTCGCAGAACTCGCACCGGAACGGGCATCCGCTGGAGAACTGCACGCTGGCCAGCAGGTAGTCGGCCGGATCGATCAGGTCGTAGCGGGGCTGCGGGAAGTCGGCCAGCGGCAGCCGGTCGGCGGTCCGGTAGATCTCCTGCCGGGCGGGCCGGCCGGGGTCGGCGCCGAGCCGGGCCACCAGCTCGACCGTGGCGTCCCCGAGCTCACCGACGTGCAGCAGGTCCACCTCGGGATACAGGTCGGGGTCTGCCGAAACCGAGGGGCCGCCCAGCACGCACACCCGACCGAGCGCGGCGGCCCGGGCCGCGATGGCGCGGGTCCGCTCCCGCTGCACATGCATGCCGCTGATCAGGACGATCTCGGCCCACTCCAGGTCGGCGTCGGTGAGCGGCCGGACGTTCTCGTCCACGAACCGCACCGGCCAGTGCGGCGGCAGGAAGCCGGCCACCGTGAGCAGCCCCTGCGGCGGCATGAACGCGGCCACCCCGAGCAGCGGGAACGCGTGGTCGAAGGTGCCGAACGACCGGGCGTACCGGGGGGAGACGGCGAGCACCCGCCGCGCCGGGCCGGCGCCGCCGGTGTCGTCTCGCCGGTCGCGCACGGGCACCCCCTTCGCCTGCCGCCGGTGCGGTACGCGGGCGGTCGCCCGCATCCACCGGGCCGGCCGCATACCCGGGCAGGCACGGATGAAACCGGCATCTCGCGGAGGCTGGACGAAGTGGCTCGCCATCGGACGGCAGGCGACGGGTCGAACTGGGGAGGATTGTTGCCGCTGGGGCGACAACAATCCTCCCCACTTCCCGCGTCATGCCCGGCCGGCCCGGGCCGGCCGGTGGTGGGGCCCGGGGCCGGCCGGAGGTGGGGCTCGGGTCCGGCCGGTGGTGAGGCTCGGGTCCGGCGGAGGTGGCGCTCGAGTCCGGCGGTGGTGAGGCCCGGGGTGGCCGGTGGTAAGGCCCGGGGTCCGGCCGGTGGTAAGGCCCGGGGCGCCGGTGGTGGGGGCCCGGGGTCGGCCGGCGGCGAGGGGAGCGGCGGCGCGGCCAGGCGGTGGCCAGGTCGGCCGGTGGTGAGGTTAGCCGGCGGTCGGGCCGGGAAGACGGGCCGGACCAGGAACTTTGCTCGCCGGAGAGGGGAGACGGTATGGGCTCGGCGCGCCAGTCCCAGGTCGCGGTCGTCACCGGGGCCACCGCGGGGGTCGGCCGCGCGGTCGTCCGCGAGCTGGCCGGCCGGGGGATGCGGATAGCCCTGCTGGCCCGCGGGTCCACCGGGCTGGACGCGGCGGCCGCCGAGGTGCGGGCCGCCGGTGGCCAGGCGCTGCCGATCCCGACCGACATGGCCGACTACGCCCAGGTGGAGGCCGCGGCGGCGCGGGTGAGCGGTGAGCTGGGCCCGATCGACCTGTGGATCAACGACGCCTTCACCTCGGTCTTCGCCCCGTTCGTCGAGATCGGCCCGGAGGAGTTCCGTCGGGTGACCGAGGTGACCTACCTGGGCTACGTGTACGGCACCCGGGCCGCGCTGGACCGGATGCTGCCGCGGGACTCCGGCACGATCGTGCAGGTCGGCTCGGCGCTGGCCTACCGGTCGATCCCGCTGCAGTCGGCCTACTGCGGCGCCAAGCACGCCATCGTGGGGTTCACCGAGTCGCTGCGCACCGAGCTGATGCACGCGGGCAGCGGCGTACGGGTCACCCAGGTGCACCTTCCGGCCGTGAACACCCCGCAGTTCAGCTGGGTGCTGTCCCGGCTCAGCCGGCACGCCCAGCCGGTGCCGCCGATCTACCAGCCCGAGGTGGTGGCGCGGGCCATCGTGCACGCGGCCGACCACCCGAACCGGCGGGAGTACTGGGTGGGCAGCTCGACGGTGGCCACCATCCTGGCCAACCGGGTGATCCCGGGGCTGCTCGACCGCTACCTGGCGCGTACCGGCTTCGGGTCGCAGCAGACCGATGAGCCGGCGGACCCGCGGCGCCCGAGTAACCTGTGGGACCCGGTGGACGACGGGCGCGGCACCGACTTCGGGGCGCACGGCGCCTTCGACGCCCGCGCGCACGGGCACAGCCCGCAGGTCTGGCTGTCCCGGCACCGCCCGCTGCTGGCCGCGTCCGCGGTCGCCGCCGGTGCGGCCGGCGCCGCCGTGGCCGCCGCCCTCCGCCGCTGACGCCGAAGGAAGGGCCCCTTGTTATCGCTTCCGGTATAGGAAGGGCCCCTTGTTAACGGATCCAAGCGCGGCCGCGGCGGGATTCGAGTTGCCTCCGTCTATTGACGACGGTGCCTCCGCACCTTAAAGTCCGTTCACAAGTTTCCAGCAAGTTTCATCAATCTTGCAGAAACTTTGCAGGCGCTGTGCGGGGGCGTGACCGGCGTGCGTCGTGGCGTCGATCCGCCGCGGCGCGGCGCGGTCGAAGCCCGCCCCTTCCCCCGGAGGCAGTCATGCACACCGTCGTGCCCAGACCCGGCCGGTTCGCCGGCCGGCGTCGTCGTACCCTCGCCGGCCTCGCGGCCGCGGCCGTCCTCGCGACCGCCGGCTGGACCGTCGCGGCCCGCTCGCCCGACCAGCCCGCGCTGGCCTCGCCGCCCGGCGCCCGCGACGTCACCGCCACGCTCTTCGAATGGCGGTACGACTCGGTCGCCACCGCCTGCTCCTCGACGCTGGGCCCCAAGGGGTACGGCCTGGTCGAGGTGTCGCCGCCGCAGGAGCACATCCAGGGCGGTCAGTGGTGGACGTCGTACCAGCCGGTGTCGTACCGGATCGCCGGCCGGCTCGGCGACGGGTCCTCGTTCCGGAACATGGTCAACGCCTGCCACGCTGCCGGCGTCAAGGTGATCGCCGACGCCGTGGTCAACCACATGACCGCGGGCTCCGGCACCGGCACCGGCGGCTCGAGCTACACCAAGTACGACTATCCCGGGTACTACCAGGTGCAGGACTTCCACTCCTGCCACAGCCCGGTGAGCAACTACGCCGACCGGAGCAACGTGCAGAACTGCGAGCTGGTCAACCTCGCCGACCTGGACACCGGCAGCGACTATGTGCGGGGCCGGATCGCCGGCTACCTGAACAGCCTGCTGTCGATGGGCGTGGACGGTTTCCGGATCGACGGGGCCAAGCACATCGCGGCCGGCGACCTGGCCGCGATCAAGAGCAAGCTGTCCAACCCGGGCGTCTTCTGGGTGCAGGAGGTCATCTACGGCGCCGGCGAGGCCGTGCAGCCCGACGAGTACACCGGCAACGGCGACGTGGACGAGTTCCGCGCCGCGTACGACCTCAAGCGGATCTTCACCAGCGAGCGGCTCGCGTACCTGAACAACTGGGGCCAGTCCTGGGGCTACCTGCCCAGCGGCAAGGCCCGCACCTTCGTCGACAACTGGGACACCGAGCGAAACGGCTCGACGCTCAACTACAAGTACAACGCCACCTACACGCTGGCCAACGTGTACATGCTGGCCTGGCCGTACGGCGCGCCGAACGTCTACTCCGGCTATGAGTTCTCCGACATCGACGCGGGGCCGCCGAACGGTGGCGCCGTGAGCGCCTGCTTCAGCAACGGCTGGAAGTGCCAGCACGCGTGGCGGCAGATCGCCAACATGGTCGGCTTCCGCAACGCCGTGGCGGGCACCGGGGTGACCAACTGGTGGTCCAACGGCTACCAGGCGATCGCCTTCGGCCGGGGCAACCGGGGGTACGTGGCGATCAACCACGAGTCGTTCGCGGTGACGCAGACGTTCCAGACCTCGCTGCCGGCCGGCACGTACTGCGACGTGCAGCACGGGGACCGCAGCGGCGGCGGCTGCACCGGACCGACGTACTCGGTCGACGGCTCGGGCCGGTTCACCGCCACCGTCGGCGCCAACGACGCCATCGCCCTCTACGCCTGACACCCACCCGCGCGTCGTCCGGCCTTGATCATGGGCTCCACCGCGCGTTCCGGCTCGTCCGGCCCGCGGTGGAGCCCGTGATCAACCCGGCCGCCCGCCGACCGCGGTCGCTCGCCGACCGAGGTCGCTCGGCGATCGGCCCACTCCCGCCCGCCGGCCGCCCGTCGCCCGCCGATCGGCCCGCTGCCGACCGCCCGCCGGCCGATCGCCGCCCGCCGCCACACCGCCGACCGGCGGGGGAGGTGGGTCAGGAGGCGCAGAGGAAGTGGGCGTCGGCCCAGACGGCGGAGGCCGGTCCGGTCGAGCTGGTGGCCACCAGCTCGATCGCGGTGGTGCTGGTCGGCAGCGGCACGTCCACCTCGGCGGCGCCGTCGGCGGCGGTCCGCGCCCCGGAGTCGAAGACGGTCGTGCCGTCGGCCTGCACCGCGAAGGTGACCTGGGCCGCCGCGTCGGCGTCGCCGCCGATCCCGGTGAGCGCCCGCAGCCGGTCACAGCCGGAGGGCGGGTGGACCCTGATCCGGCTTGGGGTCCGCGCCACCACCGCGTTCGGGTACGCCGTACCGCCGACCGTCACCGCGGTGTCGCCGGCCGCGGCCGAGACCGCCACCAGCCCCGGGGTCTCGGCGTCGGCGTCGTCCAGCACCAGCACCTGGTCGCTGAGGTACCGGGGCGTCTCGGCCTGGGCGACCGGGAGGGACGGCGGCACCGGCAGGCCCGGAATCACGTGCAGGGCAGCCCCGGCGAGCACCACGGAAAGGCAGGCCACGCCGCCCACCATGGCCCGGTGCCAGCCGTTCCCGAGCCGCGTCCGGGACCGTCCCGGCGTCCCCTCGGCCCCGCGCGACAGCGCCGGCTCCGCCCGCGACAGCGCCGGCTCCGCGCCCGAGAGCGCCGGCTCCGCCCGCGACAGCGCCGGCTCCGCCCGCGACAGCGCCAGCTCCGCGCCCGACAGCGCGGGCTCCGCGGCGGCCCGGGCGCTCCGGCCCGGTCGGGGGAGCAGCGCCGCCCAACGGGCCACCGCCGTCCGGAGCGACCACCCGGGCACCGTCGCCGCCGGCCGGGTCCAGGGGAGGGCGCTCGGCGGCAGGATCGCCGGCCGCCGCCGGGCCGCCACGTCCTCGACCCATCCGAAGAGCCCCACCGGTACGGCGAGCAGCGCCCAGACGACGGTGATCCGGATCGCCACGTTGGCCCAGTAGTTGTGGGTGTCCACGGGGGTCAGCAGCAGCGCCGCCACCATCCCCACGGGCAGGTGCCAGAGGTACACGGTCACCGCGCGCGCGTTGAGCAGCTCGACCGCGCGGCTCAGCGGCCGGACCCGGGCCAACCAGGCCAGCGTGGGCCGGAACCGCAGGACCGTGGCCACGAAGGCCATCGACCACAGCGTGTTGCCGCCCTCGATGCGGTTGAGGTCGTACACGCCGGCGTGCACGCCGTCCAGGATGATCCAGGCGGCGCCGGCGACGGCCAGCCCGGCCACCGCGGCGGCGTACCGGCGGGCCGGGATCCGGCGCAGCAGGCCGTCGTGGTGCGCGAAGCCCAGCAGCCAGCAGGCCAGGTAGCTGGAGACGTTCGTGGCCTGCTCCGCGAAGTAGCCGTCCAGCCGGGCGATGTCGAACCGGGCCAGCACCGGCAGCAGCGCGGCCACCGCCACCGTGGGCCACGGCCACCGCCGGAACAGGGCCAGCAGCATGGGGGACAGCAGGACGAGCCAGAGGTACGTGACGATGTACCAGAGCACCACGTTGAACGCCCACGCCCAGGCCTGGTCGCCCACCGGCGGGGTCCGGACGGGCAGCACCCACCACAGCAGCTCGCCCCAGCCGAGCCCGCCGGCCGGCCGGGCCCGCCACCCGGTGAGCAGCAGCAGCGGTACGGCGATCGCCCCGAACGCCCACAGCGGCGGCAGCAGCCGGCGCATCCGGCGGCCCACCGCGGCCGGACCGGTGCGGTCCAGCGAGCTGGCCATGAGCGACCCGGCGAGCGCGAACATCAGCCCCATGGCGGGGAACAGGACGGTCAGCCAGAGCCAGCCGAAGACGTGGTAGATCACCACCCGGCCGAGCGCGGCGGCGCGCCACAGGTCGAGGTAGCGGTCCCGGCCCGCGGCACGGGCCGGCGCCGGACTGTCGCGGTCGGGCACCGGCGTGGCGGTGACCGCGTCCGGTGTCATGAGAGCCTCCCGTCCGAGCGTGAGAAGCATTGCCCGGCCGGACGAGCGGGAAAACCCACCCGGTCCGGCCGCCCGCCCGCGCCGCGCCCGGCGGCACCGGACGACCGGCCGACCGGCGCGGCGGCGCCGCGCCGGTCCCGGTGCTGGCGTGGCCCTTGTGGCGTAGTCGGCATGAGCGCTCCCGGTACGGGGTACATCCAGTCGCCCCATGTAAGCCGGCGAACCTGGAGAAACGATATGAAGATGCTGATGAAGCGGTTTGCGATCACCGCCGTCGCCCTGCCGCTGGCCGCGGCCGGGGCCCGGGGGCTCAGCCGGGCGATCGAGAAGCGCCGCGGCCCCTCGCGGACCAGCGGCCTGCTCAACCAGGCCGCCGACATGATCCGCCCGGCAAAGAAGTCCCGGTCGCGGCGCTGGCGCTGAGCCCCGGCCCGGACCGCCACCCCGGGGGTGGTCCGCCGGCGCTGATCGCATCCTCCGGTGCTGGTCGCCGGCCGAATCCCCGGCCGGCGATCAGCTGGTGTTGATCAACCGGCCGATGGCCCCTCCGGGGAACTTCCGGATCCGGTCGAGCGGCCGGCCGAGCCGGCCGGCTGTGCGGCGGACCCGCTCGGAGCGGCGGATCCGGTCGGCCCGGTGGCCGACTCGCCCGGGCGGGCCGCCGCGACCGGTACGGTTCCGGTCCCGTCGTGGCCCGTTCGGTCGTCCGGGGGCACAACATGCCCGGCCGGCCCGACATTCCCGGCATCACGGGCATCCTGGGCCGGCCGGTGGCCCGCCGGGCCGGCCCGACCGGCCCGGTGCCGAAGCCAGAGGGTGCTGCCCACGCCGGCCAGGATCGCCACCCCGAGCGCGACCCAGGACAGGTCCTTGAGCCACCGCTCGGCCACCCGGCCCACCGAATAGATCAGATAGGTGGTGCCGCCCGCCCAGATCACCCCGCCGGCCGCGTTGGCCAGCAGGAAGCGCCGGTACGGCACCCGCAGCGCGCCGGCCAGCGGCCCGGCGAGGATGCGCAGCAGCGCCACGAACCGGCCGAGGAACACCGCCCAGACGCCCCACCGGGCGAACAGCCGCTCGGCCCGGTCGATCTGCTCCGGCCCCAGGTGCCGGGGGAAGCGCCGGCCCAGCCGGTCGAGCAGTGGACGTCCGCCGCGCCGGCCCGCGGCGTACCCGACGGAATCCCCGACGATGGCGCCGGCCGCCGCGGCGATGGCCACCCCCTCCGGGCCGACCACCCCGGCCGCGGCCAGCAGCGCGGCGCTGACCAGGACGATCTCCCCGGGCAGCGGTACGCCCATGCTCTCGACGCCGATCACCAGCCCGACGAGCAGATAGACGCCGATTGCAGGCAGCGTCCCGAGCCAAGCCTCCACGTGGTGCACCGCGTCTCCCTCCGCTGAGGGCACCCTACCGAACCGCTTCCCGGGGTCGACCGGGCGCGGAGGCGCATATCACCCGTTCGCTGGGGTACCGCCCGCACATGCGCATCGCGATCACGGGAGCCACCGGCAACGTCGGGACCGCCCTGCTGCGGCGGCTGGCGGCAGAGACCGACCTGGAGGTGGTCGGCCTGGCCCGCCGTCCGCCGGTGCCCGGCGCGGGACAGCCGTACGACCTGGCCCGCTGGCATGCCGTGGACCTGGGCGATCCGGCGGCGCCGGACCGGCTCGCCGGCTGGCTGGCCGGGGTGGATGCCGTGGTGCACCTGGCCTGGCAGATCCAGCCGAGCCACGACCGGGAGCGGCTGCGGCGGACGAACGTGACCGGCACTGCCCACCTGCTGGCCGCCATGCGCGCGGCCGGCGTGCACCGGCTGGTGTACGCCTCGTCGGTCGGCACCTACGCCCCCGGCCCGAAGGACCGGCTCGTCGACGAGAGCTGGCCGCACACCGGCGTGCGGCGGTCCGGCTACAGCGTCGACAAGGCCGCCGTGGAGGACCTGCTCGACGGCGCCGAGCGGGACGATCCGGACCTGAAGGTGGCCCGGCTACGGATGGGCCTGGTCTTCCAGCGGGACGCGGGCGCGGAGATCGCCCGCTATTTCCTCGGCCCGCTGGTGCCGGTCTCGCTGCTGCGCCGTGGCCGGATCCCGGTGGTGCCGGCCAGCCGCCGGCTGCGGGCCCAGTGCGTGCATGCCGACGACGCCGCCGAGGCGTACCTGCGGGCGCTGCGGACCGGCGCCACCGGCGCGTTCAACATCGCCACCGAGCCGGTGCTGGACGGGCCGACGCTGGCCGACGAGTTCGGTGGCCGGCCGGTGCCGGTTCCCGTGTCGGCGCTGCGGCTGCTGGCCGGCGCCGCGTGGCGGGCCCGGCTGCAGCCCACCGAGCCGGGCTGGGTCGACCTGGCCGCCGCGGTTCCGCTGATGGACTGCGGCCGCGCCGCCGAGGTGCTGGGCTGGCGCCCGGCCCGGGACGCCCGGCAGGCCGTCCGGGAGGTCATCGCCGGCATGGCCACCGGGACCGGCACGGCCAGCGCGCCGATGCGGCCGGCCGGCGCGGTCCGCCGCCGCCTGCTCGGCGGGCTGCCCGGCCATCGCGACCCCGCCTGAGCGGACGATTGGGACGGTTCACCGGATATTGCTTGCCGTCGCTCAATTAGTTACGCCCGGTACGCATGGACCGCGCCGCGGTGGGCAGGGATAGGGACGTTGCGGCACGACCGGTGCCTCGCCCCCTTTGAAATTGACGCGGCAGTGGAGGAACCCTCGATGACTGATCCGACGACCCCCGTTTCCCGACAGGGCTACCCGCCGACCTCGGCGACCTACGGCCAGCCCGTGGACCCCGGCTACCCGGCGGACACCACAGTGGACACCGGCGCCGGTGTCGACGGTTCCACCCGTGAGCAGGTGACCGAGCAGGGCAAGCAGGTGGGCCAGCACGCGGCTCAGGCCGGTGGCGAGGTGGCGCAGACGGCCAAGCAGGAGGGCCGCGAGGTCGCGCACGAGGCCAAGGCCCAGGCGCGGGACCTGCTGGGCGAGGCGAAGGGCCAGCTGCACGGCCAGGCACGGCAGCAGCAGCAGCGGGCCGCCTCCGGCCTGCGCGGCATCGGCGCCGAGCTGCGCTCGATGACCGACCGGTCCGAGTCGGCCGGTCCCGCCACGGAGCTGGTCCGCCAGGCGAGCGGCCGGATCGACGGCGTGGCCGACTGGCTGGAGAACCGCGAGCCGGGCCACCTGGTGGAGGACGTCCGCGGCTATGCCCGGCAGCACCCGCTTGCCTTCCTGGCCGGCGCGGCCGTGCTGGGCGTGCTGGCCGGCCGGCTGACCAAGAACGTGGCAGCCGCCTCGAACGGTGGCTCCGGCTCGGCCGGCCAGGGCGGCGGCTACAACGCCGCGGGCGCCGGCTACAACGGCTCGGGCGCCGGCTACACCGCCGGTTCGGGCGCCGGCTACACCGCCGGTTCGGGCGCTGGCTACACCGCCGGTTCGGGCGCCGGCTACGGCGGCGCGGGCTACTCCGAGGCGGCCCGGCCGGCCGGCATGCCCACGCCCACCTTCGAGGAGCCGGTGCCGGGCGGCGGGGTCTACTCCTCGAACGCCGCGGGCGCCAGCTACGCGCCGGGGACCGCCGCGGGCTACGCCGGCGCTCCCGAGACCGGGGCCGGCTACGCCGACGCCGGCGGCACGGTGGGCGGCACCGGCTACGAGCCGACCGTCCCGACCGGCTACGAGAACCCGCCCGCCGGCGGGCAGGCCGGGTACGGCGCCGAGCCCACCGGCTACGGACCGGCCGACGAGGGCCGGTACGGCGACGGCACCGACGCACAGGGCCGGCGCGCATGACCGCCCCGGGCGCTCCGGGCGGCTACACCGAGCCCGCCGGCTACGCCGGGTCGACCGACCACGTGGCCGGCGCCGGCTTCGACTCCGGGCCGCCGGACGTGCACGGCCGGTCCTTCGGCGACCTGATGGGCGAGGTCACCCGGGACCTGTCCACGCTGGTCCGCCAGGAGGTCGAGCTGGCCAAGGCCGAGCTGCGCGAGGAGGGGAGCAAGGCCGGCAAGGCGGCCGGCATGTTCGGCGCGGCCGGCGTGGCCGGGTTCCTCGTCCTGCTGTTCCTGTCGCACGCGCTGTGGTGGGGCCTGTCCAACGTGATGGACCAGGGCTGGGCCGCGCTGATCGTCGCGATTATCTGGGCCGTCATCGGCGCGGTGCTGTACAGCCGGGCGCGTACTCAGATGAAGAACGTCCGCGGGCTGCCCCGGACCACCGAGACGGTGAAGCAGGTTCCCGACGCCCTCAAGCCCGACCGAGGAGGTATCTGATGACGGACCCGGAGCAGATCCGGCGGGAGATCGAGGCCACCCGCCAGAGCCTGAGCAACGACGTGGACGCGCTGGCCTACAAGGCGAGCCCGCAGCGGATCGTCGAGGACCGTAAGCAGCGGGCGCGCGGCGCCCTGTACAACGTGAAGGACAAGATCATGGGAAGCGCGCACCAGGTGGGCGACACCGGTCACTCCGCGGCCGGCACGCTGCAGGACAAGGCCTCCTCGGCGGCGTCGAGTGTGGGCGACGCCGCGTCCCAGGTCGGCGACGCCGCGCAGCGGGCGCCGCAGGCGGTACGCCGGCAGGCCCAGGGCAACCCGCTCGCGGCCGGGCTGATCGCCTTCGGCGTCGGCTGGCTGGTCTCCTCGCTGCTGCCGGCGAGCGAGCGGGAGCAGCAGGCCGCGCAGCGGCTCAAGGAGGGCGTGCAGGAGCACTCCGACACCCTCAAGGAGAAGGCGAGCGAGGTGGCGCACGAGCTCAAGGACAACCTGTCCCAGCCCGCGCAGCAGGCGGCGCAGTCGGTGAAGGACCGCGCCAGCGAGGCCGTCGACAACGTCAAGGACGAGGGCCGCAACCAGGCCGGCGAGGTCCGCGACCACGCCCAGGACGCCCGGGACGAGATCCGGTCCTGACCCAGGCGACACCCCGGATGGGCGGTACGGCCTCGGCCGTACCGCCCATCCGTGCCGGTGGCCGGGCGCTCAGCTGCCGGTCATGGCGTGCGGCGCGGTGACCGGCTTGGACTCCGGCGAGCCGTGCTGGCGCAGCACGATGCTCAGCAGCACGAGGACGCCGACGGCCAGGAACTCGCTCTGCCAGTTCTGCATCGACTGGAACCAGAAGTCGCTGGTGCCCAGGAACTGCCAGGCGCTGATGGGCGCGGCCCCCGACTCCAGCAGCTGCTGCTCGTTGTAGTCGGCCACGCCGCCCAACAGGTGGCCCAGGAACGAGCCGAGGAAAATCAGCAGCAGGGCGATGGAGAGGCTGTTGCGGTAGACCACCAGCGGCAGGCCACCGACCCGCACCGGCCAGGGCGCGTCGGGGCCGGCGTGCGAGCGCCGGTCGTCCGGGCGGTCGGTCTGGTCCAGCGGCTTCGACTCTCCCGAGCCGCGCTGCACCAGATGGGCGGTGAGCAGGACGTACCCGCCCATCTGCAGGAACTCCGACTCCCAGTTCTCGAAGATGGCCTCGGCGAAGTGGCCGGTGCCCAGGTATTGCAGCAGCGTCTGGGCGTGCCGCCCGTACTGCACCAACTCCTCGTTGTGCACCTGCCAGCCGAAGATGGCCTGCAGGGTGGCGAATATGACGAACGCGCCGAGCATCGCGATGGTCAGCCCGTGATCGCGCAGCCGTTCGGGCATGGCGTACCTCCTCTCGCCGGTCGTTCCGCACGCCGGCGCCGGACGAGTATGCCCCCGCCGGCCTTACCGCATTCTTGCCCCGGCGCGTCGCGGCGCCACCGACCGGCCACGGTCGGCGTGCCGCGGCGACCCGACGCCGGTCCAGGGACCGACGGATAACGACCTGGTCACGACTGGGTCAGATCTCCAGATAGGAGTTTGTTGGGGTGCAATCAGTGGTAGTTGCCCGAGTCGGTCCCCACGACATGGAGGTAACGGGTGAGAGGCACGAGGCGTTACGCGGCTTTGGCGCTGACGGTGGCCCTGGCCGGTACGGCCGCGGGGTGCGGCGGGGTCGGTGGCGGCGGGGACAGCGGCGGCGGCAAGAGCGGCTCGGGCGCGTTGACCACGATGGGCTTCGGTCTCTCCGACGAGATCGCCAAGACCCGGGTCGACACCTTCAAGCAGGCCAACCCCGACGTCAAGCTGACCATCACCGAGGGTAGCTTCGACGAGCAGCAGTTCCTCTCGGCCGTGGCCGGCGGCAACCCGCCGGACCTGGTCTACCTGGACCGCAAGCTGATCGGGACGTACGCGAAGCGAGGGTCGATCCAGCCGCTGACCGACTGCGTCGGCAAGCAGGGCATCGACATGAACCAGTACCGGCCGGACGCCAAGGCGCAGGTCACCATCGACGGAACGGTGTACGGCATCCCGGAGTTCTCCATCTCCCGGGTGTTCTACCTCAACGAGACGGCGCTCAAGTCCGCCGGTATCTCGGACGACCAGGTCAACCTGGCCGACTGGAACGCGCTGGCGCAGCTCAACACCAAGCTGGCCAAGAAGTCCGGCGCCAAGCTCAGCCGGATCGGCGTCGACCCGAAGATCCCCGAGTTCCTGCCCATGTGGGTGAAGGCCAACGGCGCCGAGATGCTGTCCGCGGACGGCAAGACGCCGAACCTCACCGACCCGAAGGTGGTCGAGGCGGTGCAGTACGGCGCCTCGCTGATCCAGGCGCAGGGCGGCTGGGGCGCGTTCAAGGGCTTCCGGGACACCTTCGACTTGTTCGGCGCCAAGAACCCGCTGGCGCTGGACCAGGTCGGCATCTGGCCGATGGAGGACTGGTTCCTCAACCAGATCGCCCAGAACACCCCGAAGGCCCAGTTCGCGGTCAAGCCGTTCGTCGACCGCCAGGGCAAGCCGCTGACCATGGCCAACGGCCAGGCGTGGGCCATCCCGAAGGGCGCGAAGAACGCCGACGCCGCCTGCGCCTTTGCCAAGACCATGACGGCCACCGACACCTGGCTGGCCGCCGCGAAGGCCCGGGTGGCCGCCCGGCAGGCCAAGAACCTGCCCTTCACCGGCCTGTACACGGCCAACGTCAACGCCGACAAGCGCATCTTCGACGAGCTGTACAAGCCCAGCGGTGACAAGCGGTTCGACGACGCCGTGGCCACCATCCGGTCCGCCCAGGAGAACGCGTTCACGATCCCGGCCTCCCCGGCCGGCGCCGAGTTCGACAAGGCCTGGACCGACGCGGTGAACCGGGTGCTGTCCGGGCAGGCCCAGCCGGCCGCCTCGCTCAACCGGGCCCAGCAGGAAGCCACCGCGGCGCTGAGCCGGGCGGCGAAGTAGCCGCGATGGCCACCGCCACCGCCACCAGCGCCGCCCCGGCGGCCGGCGGCGCCACCGTGCCGCGCCGTCGGCGTCGGATGACGCCGACGGCGCGCCGGGAGGCGCGCTGGGCGCTCGTGTTCCTGGCGCCCTGGATCATCGGCTTCCTGATCTTCTATGCCGGTCCCATGCTGGCCAGCCTGTGGCTGAGCTTCACCGACTACGACGTGATCAACGCGCCGCGGTACACCGGGCTGGACAACTACCGCCGGCTGGCCTCCGACCCGGCGGTGCTGCGCAGCCTCACCAACACCATTTACTACACCCTGCTGCACGTGCCGCTGGCCATGGCGATCTCGCTGGGCCTCGCCCTGCTGCTCAAGCGGGTGGGCCGGCTGCAGGGCTTCTTCCGTACCGTCTTCTACCTGCCGGTGATGACCCCCGCGGTGGCCGTCGGTGTGCTGTTCCTGCTGCTGCTCAACAGCCAGGTCGGGCTGGTCAACCGGGCGCTCGGGTTCATCGGCGTCGACGGCCCGAACTGGACCACCGACCCGCACTGGGTGATGCCCGGCATCGTGCTGATGAGCCTGTGGAGCCTCGGCTCCAGCGTGATCATCTACCTCGCCGCGCTGCAGAACGTGCCGAAGGACCTGTACGAGGCCGCCGACCTGGACGGCGCGGGGGCGTGGGCGCGGTTCTGGCACGTCACGCTGCCGATGATCTCCGGGGCGCTGTTCTTCACCCTGGTCGTGAACACCATCGCGGCGCTGCAGATGTTCACCGAGGTCTACACCATGTACTTCGGCAACCGGCAGAACGCCGACTCCTTCAACAGCGACGCGGCCAGCTTTTACGTCATCCGGCTGTTCCAGGAGGCCTTCCAGTTCCTGCACATGGGCTTCGCCTCGGCGATGGCCTGGGTGCTGTTCGTGGTCATCGGCATCATCACGCTGATCCAGGTCCGGTTGTCCCGCCGGTTCGTCTTCTACGAGGGCGCGGAGTGACGGGCGGCGGGCCGGGTTCCGTACCGGGAAGGGAGCGCCGATGAGCGCGGCGGTCGAGCAGGCGGTGGCGGTCGGCGCGGCGGGGGAGGCCCAGCCGGTACGCCCCGAACGGGCGCCGGCGCCGGCGGGCGCCGACCGGCCCTGGTGGCGACGGTTGCCGTACGTGGTGGCGCTGGTGGCCGCGTCGGTGGTCTTCCTGGTGCCGTTCGTCTGGCTGGTCTCGGCGTCCCTGCGGCCCCGGGCGTACGTCTTCGGCACCAGCCTGCTGCCGGTGCCGTTCGCCCCGGAGAACTACCAGACGGTCTGGCAGGCCGCGCCGCTGCTCACCTGGCTGGGCAACAGCCTCGTGGTCGCGGTGGCGGCGGCCACCGCGGTGACGCTGTCCAGCGCCTGGGTGGCGTTCGGCTTCGCCTACTTCCGGTTCCCCGGCCGGAACATCCTGTTCGGGCTGGTGCTGGCCACCATGATGCTGCCGTTCGCGGTCACCATGATCCCCACGTACCTGATCTGGTCGAAGCTCGGCCTGGTCGACACCCAGGTGCCGCTGTGGGCCGGCAACCTGTTCGGCTCGGCGTTCTACATCTTCCTGCTCCGGCAGTTCCTGCTGTCGCTGCCCCGGGAGTACTTCGAGGCGGCCCTCGTGGACGGCGCCAGCTACCCGAAGCTGTTCTGGCGGATGGCGTTCCCGCTGATCCGGCCCGCGCTGCTGGTCACCTTCATCTTCGAGTTCAAGGCCAGCTGGACCGACCTGATGAAGCCGCTGATCTACCTGCGCAACGAACACCTCTACACGCTTCCGCGCGGGCTCAAGGTGATCCTCGACCGGTTCGGGTACGGCGGCGACCACCAGCAGTGGGAGGTCGTCCTCGCCGGCAGCGTGATCGCCACCGTACCGATGATCATCCTGTTCTTCCTGGCCCAGAGGCACTTCGTGGAGGGCATCGCCACCGGCGGCCGCAAGGGGTGAGGCCCACCCCTTGACCTTCCCGGCCGGGGAGGCCGCAGGCTGGTCGGGACCGGGCGGTCCCGCCCGGAGCGAGGAGCCGGCCGTGGATCTGGTCAGCATCGGCGAGTTCGGCCGGATGGCGCGGCTGTCGCCGAAGGCGCTGCGCCGGTACGACGATCTCGGACCGCTGGTGCCGGAGCTCGCGGCCGAGGCGCTGGTGGCCGGGTCGTCCGGTGACCCCACCCGGGCGGAGCTCGCGGCCGAGGCGCTGGCGGCCTGGGCCATTCAGCGGGGCCGGCAGCCGGCCGGGGCGATCCGGCTGCTGCTCATTCCCAACCGGGCCGGCGACGGGACCGGTCCGGACCGGGAGTTGGCGCTGCCGCTCCGGTGAGCCCGTCGGCCCGCCAGCCGCGGCGTGGGTGCCGAGCGGGCGATCCCGGCGGCGCCGTGCCGGTTTCGGCGTCCGGGCCGGGTCGCCCGGGTGCGTTTGTTGTCACCGGGCGCGGGAAGGGTCCCGGCATCGATGCAGCCGACGACGGGACGGAACGACCATGCAGCTCGGGTACAAGCTCGCGGCCGAGGGGTTCGGCCCGGCCGACCTCATCCGCCAGGCCGTCCGCGCCGAGGAGGTGGGCTTCGACTTCGTGGAGATCAGCGACCACTACCACCCCTGGCTCGACGTACAGGGTCACTCGCCGTTCGCCTGGACGGTGCTGGGCGCCATCGCCGCGAAGACCAGCCGGATCGGCCTGGCCACCGGCGTGACCTGCCCGACGGTGCGGTACCACCCGGCGATCATCGCGCAGGCGGCGGCCACCCTGGCGCTGGTCTCGGACGGCCGGTTCACCCTCGGCATCGGGGCCGGCGAACGCCTCAACGAGCACGTGGTCGGGCAGGGCTTCCCCAGCGTACGCGGCCGCCACGAGCGGCTGCGGGAAGCGCTGGAGATCATTCGCCGGCTCTGGTCCGGCGGGTACCAGTCGTACGAGGGCCGGCACCTGCGGCTGGAGGACGCGAGAGTGTTCGACCTGCCCGAGCAGTTGCCGGTGATCGCCGTCGCGGCCAGCGGCGACGCCTCGGCGCGGATCGCGGCCGAACTGGGCACCGGGCTGTTCGCCACCGAGCCCAAGGCCGAGCTGGTCGAGGCGTACCGGCGGTTCGGCGGCGCCGGACCGCGCTACGCCGAGGCGCCGATGGCCTGGGCGACCGACGAGAAGCAGGCGGTCCAGGCGGCGCTGAAGACCAGCCGGTGGGCCGTGACCGGTTGGAAGGTGATGAGCGAGCTGCCCAACCCGGTCAACTTCGAGGCCGCCAGCGCGACGGTCACCGAGGAGGACATCCGGCAGCAGTTCGCGGTGGGCCCCGACCCGGAGCCGTTCGTGGCGAAGGTGAAGACGTACCTCGACGCCGGCTTCGACCACATCGTGCTGCAGAACGCCGGCCCGGACCCGGACGGCTTCCTCGACTTCTTCGCCTCCGACCTCGCCGGCCCGCTGCGCGGACTGGCCTGATCAGCGGTCGTCGCCGCTGCCGCCCAGCACGCCGCGGCGCTGGCGACTGGCCAGCTTGGCCAGGTTGCCCGTGGCGATGTCGTCCAGCGACAGGTCGAGGTGGTCGGCGAGCACCGCCAGGTACCAGAGGACGTCGCCGAGTTCCTTGGCGATGTCGGCCCGGTCGATCCGCGACTCGTCACTGTCCAGATCGCGGACCCACTTCTTGAACTTCTCGGCGACCTCTCCCGACTCGCCGACCAGACCGAGCACCAGGTGGAGCAGCTCGTTCCGCTTGTCACGGGGGGCGGCGGTGCGCAGCGCGCCGCGCTGGTATTCGTCCAGGTCCACGGCGGACCAGTATGGCCGACCGGCGCCGCCACCCGTGGGCACCCGCGGGGTCAGCGGGGGCGCGGCCCGTCAGCGACAGGGACCCGCGGCGCTCTGCCCACAGCCGAACGGGCTGGCGGATCCAGCCGTGCATCCGCACGCTGGAGCCATGACCACTACCCGGGACCAGGCCGACCGGGAACGGCGGCTGTCGGACCTCTACCTGGCGTTCAATCGGCGTGACGTGCCGGCCCTGCTGGCGGCGGTGACCCGGGATGTCCGCTGGCCGAACGGCTGGGAGGGCGGTGTCGTCGACGGCCGGGAAGACCTGGCCGCCTACTGGCGTCGGCAGTGGGCGCAGATCGAGCCCTCCGTGGAGCCCACGGCATTCACCGCCGAGGCGGACGGCCGCATCGCCGTGACGGTGCGCCAACTGGTCCGGGACAAGCGCGGGACGCAGCTCGCCGACAATGTGGTGACACACGTGTACCGATTCGTGGGGGAGCTGATCGCGGAGATGGAGATTCGCGACCAGCGGCCGTGACCCGGGAATCCCGCGGTGCCGGGTCGGGCACCCGCGCGAAGGCGTGTCTGGGCGCCGGGCCGTGGCGGGTGGCTGAGGGCCGCCCCGGAGGGGGAGTGGGGCCGGCCGGCTTCGGCAAGCCGCGTCCCGGCCGGCGCCGAAGGGCGGTCAGGTCCTGGGCCGGCGCCCGACCAGGGATGCTCACGAACGTCATCGCTGACCGGAGCCGGTCGTTTCCCGAAGGGTTTCCGCATGCCACGCTTGCGCCGCGCGCCGGGCGTCCGGGATTGACCTCGGTGGCAATCTTTCCGCCCGGCCGCATGGCGTCACCATCGACCGCACCGGTGCCGACTTTGCCGCTGGCCTTGGGACCTGTGCCGGCTTTAGTCCTGTCGCCGGCAGGCGTGCCGGCCTTGACTGTGGTGCCGGCATCCGTGCCGGTCCTGATTGCGGTGCCGGCATCCGTGCCGGCCTTGATTGCGGCGCCGGTGCCGGCTCGAATCGTGCCGGCTTGGCGGCTTGGGCAAACCCGCCGGCGGTGGCATTGGCACGGCTGGTGCCCACGAGCGGGCAGGGCGCGCCGACGCGCCGGGTCCGGTGGTGATGCTCGGTCTCGGCCGCGAACTGGGCCGGTGCCACCGGCGCGATCGGTCCAGCCTCGGCTGAAGCAGCGGACGGTCCCGTGGCGCGATGGCGGCGAAGCTTTTACGCGTGCCGCTTCGCGAGGCCCCACGAGCGGCGCCGCGCCTGTTCGCGGCGGAACTTGTCCTTCTCCGGACAATAACCGCGGGACCGGCTCCGATCCCGCATCGTCGCCATTTCCGCCCGACCGAACAAACTGAGCTACCGTCCCATCTCCCGATTATCCCCGATATCAGCATGGTCGCGTCGGGCGTCATTTCACATGGCGCATGCCACAGGTCGGGAGCGGGCCTCTGTTGCGCTTATCTCCCAGCAATTCGCCAGGCGCGGTCTCACCCCGGTGTACCGGTAAAAAAAGCCAGCGTAATTGCTGCGCGCGGCGACGTTGCGGGATGGCTTCCCATCGGTCAAGCGCCATTCTCCTGGCGCTCGACGAGGTTGTTCCGGTCATTGCGGCGCTGCCGCCGCGGGACGGAGCCGCCTGTGGAGGAAAGCATTCCGAGCGGCCCGCGGGCGCGGTCGCCCTCATGCGGCGCCCGACCCCGCTACCGGCGCCGCGTTCTCAGCCGGCGAGGGCGGCGAGAGCGGCGACCGTCTCCTCGGCGACGGCCAGCTCCTCCCGGGGCTCGATGACCAGCACCGGCACCGGGTCGTCCGGCGCGGACACCGGTCCGTCGTCGGCGCGGTTCTCCAGCCGGGCCGGCGGCCGCACGCCGAGCAGGGAGAGCCCGGCGCAGACGTCACGCCGCACCTCCGGCTGGTCCCAGCCGATCTCGCCGGTGAAGACCAGCGCGTCGAGCCGGTCCAGGCTGGTCGCGGCGGCCGCGATCTCCCGGCGTACCCGATGGTTGAATACGGCCAGGGCGAGCGCGGCGGCCGGGTCGTCGGCCGCGGCGGCGACCAGCTCCCGGGTGTCGTCCGAGCGGCCGTCGGAGAGCCCGAGCAGGCCCGATCGCCGGTTCAGGCCGTCGGCCAGCTCGTCCCGACCGAGCCGGGCGTCGTCGAGCAGCCAGAGCAGCATCCCCGGGTCCACCGCGCCGGACCGCTTGGCCATCGGTACGCCGTCCAGCGGCGTGAAGCCCATCGAGGTGTCCACGCTGCGCCCGTCCCGGACCGCGCACACCGACGCGCCCCCGCCGAGATGGGTCAGCACCAGCTGGAGCCGCTCGACCGGCCGGTCGAGCAGCCGGGCCGCGCGGCGCAGCGCGTACGAGTAGGACAGCCCGTGGAAGCCGTAGCGGCGCAGCCCCCAGCGGCGCCGCCACGCCGCGGGCAGCGGGTAGGTGGCCGCGTGCGCCGGCAGCCCGGCGTGGAAGCCGCTGTCCGGGCAGAGCACGTGCGGCACGTCCGGCAGCCGGGTCCGGAGCTGGTCCAGCAGCCGCAGCGCCGGGGGCAGGTGCAGCGGCGCGAGCTCGACCAGGCCGTCCAGCTCGGCGCGCAGGGCGTCGTCGACGATCCGGGGCGCGGTGACGAGCTCGCCGCCGTGCACCAGCCGGTGGCCGACCGCGGCCGGCCGCCGCTGCCGGCTCAGGAACTCGTCGGCGTCCCGGGCGGCCTCCGCCGAACCGGGCGGGTCGGACCGGTCCAGCCGGTGCCCGACCGCGCCGTCCCGCACGTACGCCAGGTGCAGGCTGGACGAGCCGGCCACCACCGTGAGCACGGTCGGCGACATACCCACCCCCGTTTCATGGCAGGGATCACCGCGCGGCTTACCCTGGTGCCGGCGGACCAAGCCCGACCCGGGCCGGTTTGTCCCGCCCCCACGCGGGGCAGGAAAACCGTAAGCCGATCCGAGGAGGTTGCGATGCCCGCCCGAGAGGACATGCCCAGCACCCTGCGGCGGTCGCCGAAGAAGGCCCAGGACACCTATGCCGAGACGCACGACTCGGCCGTGCAGACGTACGGCGAGGGCGAGCGGGCGCACCGGACCGCGTTCGCGGCCGTGAAGCACTCGTTCGAGAAGGTGGGTGACCACTGGGAGCCCAAGGATCACAAGGGTCCGAGCGACGCGCAGGCCGCCCGCGGCGGCGGCGCCCGGCGCGGGAAGACCGCCGGCGGGGTGGATGCCAACGCCACAAGGAGCACCTGCTGGACGTGGCGAAGCGGCTGGAGATCCGGGGGCGTTCCCGGATGACGAAGGCCGAGCTGGTCGACGCCATCGGCAGGGCGAACGACCGGGACACCCGCAAGGCGCGGGATTAGTTTGCCGGTCGGTTTGCTGGCCGCCGGGGAGCCGACCGGTGAGCTGACCACCTTCGGTGTCGTGCTGGGGGCCGTGGCGCTGGCCGCCATGGCCGCCGTGCTGTCCAACCGGCTGAGCGACCTCATCCGGGTGCCGGCGCCGGCCCTCTTCCTGTTCGCCGCCGCGGCGGCATCTGATCTGTTTCCCCGGCTGGGGACGCTGGCGATCGGCACGGTACGCGAGATCGTCACGGTGGCGCTGATCCTGGTGCTGTTCTCCGGCGGAATGGAGATCGGCTGGCGCCGGCTGCGTCCGGCGCTGGTGCCGGTGCTCTCCATCGGCGTCCTCGGCACGGTGTTCACGGCCGTGGCCCTGGCCGCCGCGGCCCACCTGCTCTTCGACTTCGCCTGGCTGCCGGCGCTGCTGCTCGGCACGGCCCTCGCGCCCACCGACCCGGCCGCGGTCTTCTCGGTGCTGGGCCGCCGCGAGGTGGTGGGCCGGGCCGGCACGATTCTCGAGGGCGAGTCCGGCGCCAACGATCCGGTCGGCATCGCGCTGATGCTGAGCCTGCTCGCGGCCGGCACGGCCAGCGGTTGGTCGGCCGTCGGCACCGGGCTGCGCGAGTTCGTGCTGCAACTGGGCATCGGCGGCGTGGTCGGGCTGCTCGGGGGCCGGGTGCTGCTGCTGCTCATGCGCCGGGTCTCGCTGCCCAGCGAGGGGCTCTACCCGCTGCAGGTGCTGTTCGGCGGCGCGGCCGTCTACGGCCTGGCCACCCTGGCGCACGGGTCCGGGTTCCTGGCGGTGTTCCTTGCCGGCATCCTGATCGGGGACGCGCGGGCGCCCTTCAAGCTGGAGATCGAACGGTTCCACGGCGCGCTCGCCAGCCTCGGCGAGATCGTCGCGTTCACGGTGCTCGGCCTGGGCGTCTCGCTGCGCGGCCTGCACGAGCAGCGGGCCCTGCTGGTCGGCCTGGTGCTGGCGGTCCTGCTGGCCCTGCTGATCCGGCCGCTGCTGGTCGGCGGCCTGCTGACCGTGGTCCGGCTGCGCTGGGGGGAGCGGATCTTCATCGCCTGGTCGGGCCTCAAGGGCGCCGTGCCGATCCTGCTGGCCACCTTCATCCTGACCGCCGACGTGCCCGAGCAGGTGCGGCTGTTCGACGTGGTGTTCGTGGTGGTGGCCTTCTCCGTGGTGGTCCAGGGCGGTCTCGTCCCGACGGTGGCCCGGCTGTGCGGGGTGCGGATGCGGTCCCACCCGCTGCAGCCGTTCGCGGTCGGGCTGCGGGTCAGCGACGAGCCGCGGGCCGTCCGCCGGCTGCGGGTGGCCGACGGCTCCGCGGTGGTCGGGCGGACCGTCCGGGAGCTGAGCCGGGACGAGGGCATCTGGGTCAACCTGGTGTCCCGGGGCGGCCAGCAACTCGGCGTGCAGGCCGACACGACGCTGGCGGCCGGCGACGAGGTGCTGGTCACCACGCACAACGCGGAGGACCACGACCGGACCACGGCGCTGTTCGATGCGCCGCCCGACTGACCCGATCCCAGCCGCCCGACGCGGGCCGCCGGTCAGCCGGCGGGTCGCGGCCGGTCCGGCGACTCAGCCGGCGGGTCGCGGCCGGTCCGGCGGCTCAGCCGGCGGGTCGCGGTTCCGGCACGTCGTCGATGAGGGCCTCCAGCACCGGCAGCGCGGCGCGCAGCGTCGCCCGCTGGGCCGCGTCCAGCCGGGCCAGCCGGGCGTCGAGCAGGGCGGTCCGCCGGCCGCGTACCTGAGCGAGGGCGTGCGCCCCGGCGGCCGAGAGCGCCACCCGGACCGACCGGGCGTCGGCGGTGTCCGGGGTACGCGCGATCAGCCCCCGCTCGTCGAGGGCCGCCAGCACCCGGCTCATGGTCGGCGGGCTGACCGCCTCGCGCTGGGCCAGCTCGCCCAGCCGGACCGGTCCGTGCCGCTCGATCGAGACCAGCGTGGACAGCTGTAGTGGTGGGATGTCGTTGCTGGCCAGCCGGATCCGCCGGTGCAGCCGGCCGACCGCCAGCCGCAGCCGGCTGGCCAGATGGTCCGCCTCGATCTCGGGCCCGGTCACCGTCTTCCATCCCCCGTGCTGTCCGCGGGGGTCACGATCCCGCCCCCGACTGCTTGACCTAGGCTAACAAAACGGCCGGCTCGGGCCGGGACCAGACCGACGGAAGGAAACTGCGGTGCGGGACGCGATGCGGGCCGGGACGGTCCAGATCACCGGCGCGGACGGCGATGAGATCGAGGCGTACGTCGCCCTGCCGGATTCCCCGGGCAGCTTCGGCGGGGTGGTGGTGATCCACCACCTGCCGGGCTACGACGAGGCCACCAAGGAGATCACCCGGCGGCTGGCCAGCTACGGCTACCAGGCGATCTGCCCCAATCTCTACAGCCGGGAGGCGCGCGGCGCCGACCCCGACGACGCCGCGGCGATCGCCCGGGCCAACGGCGGCATCCCGGACGACCGGCTGGTCGGCGACGTCGAGGGCGCGGCCGCGTACCTGAAGGGCATTCCCGGCAGCAACGGCCGGATCGGGGTGATCGGCTTCTGCTCCGGCGGCCGGCAGGCCTTCCTGGCGGCGGTACGGCTGCCCCTGCAGGCCGCGGTCGACTGCTACGGCGCGTTCGTGGTGGGGAACCCGCCGGACGAGTTCCCGCTGGCCGTCACCCCGCTGCTGGACCAGGCCGACCGGCTGTCCTGCCCGCTGCTGGGCCTGTTCGGCGCCGACGACCGGTACCCGTCGACCGATCAGGTGCAGGAGCTGGACCGGGAGCTGGACCGGCTGGGCAAGCAGCACGAGTTCCACACCTATCCCGACGCCGGGCACGCCTTCCTCGCGGTGGACCGGCCGACCTACCGGCCGGCGGCCGCCGTGGACGCCTGGCGGCGGATCCGGGACTTCTTCGACCGCACGCTGACCGCCTGAGGAGATCGTCATGTGCACGTACGTCACCGAGCAGCGGGACATCGAGGGCAGCGCGAAGGGCGCCCGGGGCTGGTTCCCGGCGAGCCGGGCGATGGTGTACGTCGACCATCCGCAGCACGCCCCGTACGCTCACACGCTCAACATCGACTTTCTCGACCCGACGGCCGGGCCGGGCGCCCGGGTGGCGGTCGAGCTGACCGAGGAGTCGGCGCGGGCGCTGGCCGAGGCCATCGGGGCGGCGCTGGCCGCCGCGCCGCCCGGACTGGCCAGCCGGGACCAGACGGTCTGAGCTCCCCGGAGGGCGGGCGTCGGCCCGGCCGGGCCCCGCGAGAGCCCGGCCGGGACCGGCGGGGTCTGATCGCCGCGAGGGGCGTCGCGTCAGCCCAGCCGGTCGATCGCCCGCAGCACCGGCTCGACGCCGTCCTCGCCGGCCAGCCGGGCGGCCACCGACCGGGCCCGCCGGGCGTACGCCGGGTCGCCCGTCGCGGCCACCAGGGCCGCGGCGAGCCGGGGCACGCCGAGCCGGCGCGCCGGCAGCACCCCGGGGCTCACGCCCGACCGGACCAGCCGGGCCGCCCAGAACGGCTGGTCGCCGAGCATCGGCACCGGCACGGCCGGCGTCCCGGCGCGCAGTCCGGCCGCGGTCGTGCCGCCGCCGGCGTGGTGCACCAGGGCCGCCATCCGGGGGAACAGCCACTCGTGCGGCACCTCCCCGACGGTCAGGATGTCGTCGCGCCCGGCCGGCCGCGGGTCGAGTCCCGCCCAGCCGCGCTGGACGACGGCCCGCAGGCCGGCCCGGCGCAGCGCGGGGGCGATCAGCCCGCCGAGCAGGTCGGCGTGCCCGACCATGCTGCCGAAGCCGACATAGACCGGCGGTGGGCCGGCCGCCAGGAACGCGGCCAGCTCGGCGGGCGGTCGCCAGTCGGGCAGCGGCGGGGGCCACCAGTAGCCGGCGACGTCCAGCCCCGGCCGCCAGTCCGGCGGCCGCGGCACCACGGTGGGGCTGAAGCCGTGCAGCACCGGCCAGCCGCCGGCCGTCGCCGCCCGTTGCAACCGGCCGACGGACGCGGGCGGCAGCCCCAGCTCGGCCCGCAGCCGCCGGGAGGCGTCGGCGTACACGAGTTGGCCGAGGCGTTCGCCGAGCGCCCCGGCCGCCCGGTTGCCCCACCGGGTCAGGCCCGGCGCGCCGAGGACCACCGGCGGGAACTCGGCGGTCGGCGCCACCGGCTGGAGGAACACGCCGAGGCTCGGGATGCCGCGGGACTGGGCCACCGAGTAGCCCAGCGGCGCCGTGACCGGCGTCAGCAGCAGCAGGTCCGCGTCGACCGCGGCCCGAGCGAGGTCCGGGCCGAGTGACCGGACGAAGCCGGCGCCCAGCCGGAGGAAGTCCGGCACGCCGCGCACGCCGGGGCCGGCCCGCTGCAGCCGGCGGCCGGCCCCGGATGCCAGCAGGGCGTGCGGATCGCCCGACAGCGGGCGGAACTCCAGCCCGGGCCCGGTCACCAGCCCGGCGAGCCGGTCGTGGGTGGCGATGGCGACCCGGTGGCCCGCCGCCCGCAACCGGACGCCGAGCCCGGTGTACGGGACGACGTCCCCCCGCGACCCGGCGGTGGCGATGAGGATCCGCACCCACGACCTCCGCACCGACCGGCCGGACCGGCCGATCAAGATCCACAGAACCCCTCCAGGGTACGACGGCGCGCGGGCGGGACCGGAACCGGATCAGGAATCATCCTCGGCTGCGCGGGTAGAAGGGCGGATGCGGACATTCGGCTGCGGTGAGCCGCCGGGGCGAGTTGTGATCATTTCTGCCAGCGCCGGCGCCGGCCACGACGGCGCCAGCCGGGAGCTGGCCCGGCGGCTGCGCGGGTACGGGCTCGCCACCGACCAACTCGATCTGGCCGACCTGTTCCCGCTGGGCATCGGGCGGTTGTTGCAGGGCACGTACCAGGGCATGGTGAGCCGGCTGCCCTGGTGCTACGGCTTCCTGTTCGCCCTCGGCGGCGCGTTCCCGGGCGCCGGCGCGAGCACCCGGGCCCTGCTGCGACCGGTGCGGCCCCGGACCCTGCGGGCCCTGCCCGCCGACACCCGGGCGGTGGTCTCCACCTACCCGGTGGTGAGCCAGGTGCTCGGCCCGCTCCGCCGGTCCGGGGCGCTGCCGGTGCCGGTGATCACCTACCTGACCGACTTCGCGGTGAACCCCATCTGGATCTCCCCGGGCGTCGACGTGCACTGCGCCGCCCACCGGGCCACCGCCGAGCAGGCGCGCGCCCTGGGCGCCGGCGGCATCCAGGTGGCCGGCCGGTTGGTCGGGCCGGGGTTCCGGCCGGGCGGCCCGGACGAGCGCCGCCGGGCCCGGGAACGCTTCGGGCTGCCGGCGTCCGGCCGGCTGGCCCTGCTGGTTGCCGGCTCCTGGGGGGTGGGCGCGGTGTCCCGCACGGCCGTCGAGATCGCCCGGACCGGCCTCGCCACGCCGGTGGTGGTCTGCGGCCGGAACGCCGTGCTGGCCGGCCGGTTGCGCCGGGCCGGCCTCCGGCACGTGCTCGACTGGGTCGACGACATGCCGGAGCTGCTGCGCGCCGCGGACGTGCTGGTCGAGAACGCCGGCGGGCTGACCTCGCTGGAGGCGATGGCCAGCGGTGTGCCGATCGCGACGTACCGACCCATCCCCGGGCACGGCCGGGCGAACGCGGCGGTGATGGACCGGGTCGGGGTGGTCACCTGGGTCCGGCGGCGTGGCGACCTGGGCCGGGTGCTGACGGACCTGGCCGACGGCCCACGCGGCTGCCGGCAGCGCGCGGCCGGGCTGGCGCTGTTCCGGTCCGACCCGGCCGCGGCGATCGCCTCGGCCTCGGTTGGCCCGGCGCGGGCCGGTGGCGACGCCGTGCCGGGCGGGGGCCGGGCGCGGGGTGGGAGCGTGGCGGCCGGTGGCGAGGCTGAGCCGGGCGGGGGACCGGCACGGGGTGGGAGCGCGCCCGCCGGTGCGGGCGGGCCGGTCCGGGTCGCCGGCGCGCTGGCCGCCGGCGTCCCGTCGCCGGCGGGGCCGGCGGGACGGCGCGGCCGAGGCTCGTCCGCCGGTCGGGTGGAGCGGCGGCACGGCGTGGGCCGGCGCCGGCGGCGCACCGGCGCCGCCCTGGTGGCCGCGGCCGTCTGCCTGCTGGCCTGGCGGGGGTACGCCCGGAACCAACCGGCCGGTGCCGGGACGGTCGCCGCCGCAACGCGCTGATCCATGAACTCACTCGCCGTCGTGCTGGGGCTCCTCTCGGCCGCCAATTTCGCGCTGGGCGCCTCGCTCGAGCAGCACGCGGCCAAGCAGGAGCGGCAGACCCGCACGCTGGATCCGCGGCTGATCCTGCGCCTGCTGCGCCGCCCGCTGTGGCTGTTCGGCTGGGTGCCGGACGCGGCCGGCACCGTCCTGCAGGCCGTGGCGCTCAACCTCGGCGCGCTCGCCCTGGTGGAGCCGTTGCTGTTGAGCGGCGTGTTCATGGCTATCCCCGTCGAGGCCGCGCTGGAGCGGCGCCGGCCGCATCCCCGGGACGCCGTGGTGGTGGCCTTCGGCGTGGTGGGGCTGGCGGCGTTCCTGGCCGCGGCCGACCCGCGGCCGGGCATCGCCGAGCCGGTCTTCGCCGACTGGCTGCGGGTCGGCGCCGCGGTGGCCGTGCTGGTGGCCGTCTGCCTCGTGCTGGCCTGGCGGGTGCACGACGCGGCCCGCGGCGTCCTGCTGGGGGTCGCCACCGGAGCGATGTACGGGATCGCGGCCGCGTTGCTGAAGTCGGTCACCG
Source organism: Plantactinospora siamensis (assembly GCF_042434095.1). Lineage (NCBI taxonomy): Bacteria > Bacillati > Actinomycetota > Actinomycetes > Micromonosporales > Micromonosporaceae > Plantactinospora > Plantactinospora siamensis. The sequence continues at coordinate 33,045 of NZ_JBHLUE010000020.1, read as the reverse complement.
CGATCCTCTCCGAGCATCCGGTCCAGGTCTTCGTCCACTGGGAGGGGTACGCGCTGGTGCTGCTCGGCGGCGCGGCCCTGACGTTGAACCAGAACGCCTTCCAGGGCGGCCCGATCGCCGCGCCGCTCACCGCGATCGCCCTGCTCGACCCGCTGGTCGGCGTCGCCGTCGGGGTGACCGCCTTCCACGAGTCGCTGTCCACGGCGCCGGCCCGGATCGCCGTCCAGGTGCTGGGCGTGCTGGCCATGAGCGTCTGCATCTGGCTGGCCAGCACCACCCGGTCCCGGTAGGGACCGCGCCGGCCGCCCGGGCGGTGGCGGCGGAGAATCGCGGACCCGGACCGGACGCCCGGTCGATTGGGTACGCTCACCGCGATTACCCAGAGCAATCGTCTGAATACACAGTGACACCGCCGACCCGGCACGGACGGCGCGGACTCGGCGAAAGGCAGCAGACCGGTGCCCGACCTGACGAACAGCGGAATCGGCCGACCGCCGGCGGTGTCCGTCCCGGCCCGCCGGGCCCCCGCGGGCCCGGCCACCGGCGAGAATCTCCCGGCCGCCCTCCGGCTGCTGCCCGCGGAGCCGCGCCGGCACCTCGTCGCGCTGCACCGGTACGTGCGGCACGTCGATCAGCTGGGCGGGATCGATCTCGGGTGGACCGATCCCGGTGGCCGCCCCGCGGCGCCGGCCGCCCGGGTGGCCGCGCTCGACGCGTTCGAGGCGCAGCTGCTCGACCTGTTCGCCGTCATCGAGCGGGGGGCGCTCGACCCCCGCCGGCTCGACGGTCTGCCGCCGGCGCTCGCGGGCCTGGCCGGCACGGTGGCCCGCTGCCGGCTGCCGGTCGAACCGCTCCGCCGGTTGATCGAGGCCAACCGGCGGGACCAGCTGCCCGTCCGCTACCCGAGCTGGGATCGGCTGCTGGAATACTGCCACCTCTCCGCCGACCCGGTGGGCGAGCTGGTGCTGCACGTCTTCGGAGCGGCCACCGCCGAGCGGATCGAGCTGTCCGACTGCATCTGTACGGCGCTGCGCATCGTCCAGCACCTCCAGGACGTCCCGGACGACCACCGCCGCGGTCGGGTGTACCTGCCGGCGGAGGATCTGGCCCGGTTCGGCGTCTGCGACAACGAGCTGGCCGCCCGGCACGCCAGCGGTCCGCTGCGGTGCGTCCTGCGGCTGCACGCCGGCCGCGCCGAGGCGCTCCTGGACGCCGGCGCGCCGCTGCTGACCGAGCTGCGGGGCTGGGCTCGGGCGGCCGTGGCCGGTTACCTGGCGGGCGGCCGCGCCGCCCTGGCCGCCCTGCACCGGTCCGGCTACGACCCCATGTCCGGTCCGCCCCGGCCGCGCCGCACCGGCATCGCGGGCCGGTGGGTACGGGCCATGGTGGTGACGCCGCGCTGACGCCGGCCTCCCCGGCGGGTCGGCGCGCGCCACGGACAGGCGCCGACGACCAGCGGCGCAAGCTCCGCATGGGGGAGGGGCTGGGCGGGCGCGGGCCGGGCGTGGCAGGCTTCGGGCCAGCCGAGGCGGAGGAGGAGCGGTGGGGCGGAGCGAGCCAGGGCCGGCGGAGCTGGAACCGATCGAGCGGGCGTCCGTCGACGAGCTGCGCGCGGTGCAGCTCGAGCGGCTGCGCTGGTCGCTGCGGCACGCGTACGAGAATGTGCCGCACTACCGGTCCGCCTTCGCCGCGGCCGGGGTGCGCCCGGACGACCTGCGGGAGGCGGCCGACCTGGACCGGTTCCCGTTCACCCGCAAGAGCGACCTGCGGGACAGCTACCCGTTCGGGATGTTCGCCGTTCCCCGCGACCGGGTGGCGCGGCTGCACGCCTCGTCCGGCACCACCGGCCGGCCCACCGTGGTGGGCTACACGACCGACGACGTGCGCACCTGGGCCCGGCTGATGGCCCGGTCCATCCGCGCGGCCGGTGGCCGCCCGGGCGACCGGGTGCACGTGGCGTACGGGTATGGCCTGTTCACCGGCGGGTTGGGCGCGCACTACGGCGCCGAGGAGCTCGGCTGCACGGTCATCCCGGTCTCCGGAGGCATGACCGAGCGCCAGGTGATGCTCATCCGCGACTTCGAGCCCGACGTGATCATGGTGACGCCCACGTACTTCCTCGCCATCGTGGACGAGCTGGTCCGGCAGGGGATCGACCCCCGGTCCACCTCGCTGCGGGTGGGCATCTTCGGCGCCGAGCCGTGGACCGAGCAGATGCGCGCCGAGATCGAGCAGCGGGTCGGAATGGACGCCCTGGACATCTACGGGTTGTCCGAGGTGATGGGCCCCGGCGTGGCGGTGGAGTGCGCGGAGGCCAAGGACGGGCTGCACGTCTGGGAGGACCACTTCTACCCGGAGATCATCGACCCGCAGACCGGGGTGGTGCTGCCGGACGGTGAGCGGGGGGAGCTCGTGTTCACCTCGCTGACCAAGCAGGCCATGCCGGTGGTGCGGTACCGGACCGGCGACCTGACCCGGCTGCTGCCCGGAACGGCCCGCCCGATGCGGCGGATCGAGAAGATCACCGGCCGGACCGACGACATGATCATCCTGCGCGGGGTGAACCTGTTCCCCACCCAGATCGAGGAGCTGATCCTGCGCACCCCGGCGCTGTCGCCGCACTTCCAGTGCGTGCTGACCCGCGCTGGCCGGCTCGACGCGCTGACCGTGCGGGTCGAGCGGCGGCCCGACGCCGAGCCGGCGGCGGGGACTCGGGCCGGCGCCGAGCTGGCCGAGGCGGTCAAGAACACCATCGGGGTGAGCATCGCGGTCGAGGTCATCGAGCCGGACGGGGTGGAACGGTCGCTGGGCAAGATGCGCCGCATCATCGACCAGCGCCGCGCCGCCGACTGATCGCGAGATACCGGGTGCCCCCGAGCCGGGTGAGCCACGGGCCGAGCGCCGGCGGCGACGGCCGGGCGAGCGACCGGAAAGCGCACAGCGACCCCCAATGGGGGATATCCGGGCGAAACAGAAAGTTACTCACGGAACGCGGATAACGTCCCGATGACGGCGCGATCGAGGCGTCACGACCGGGAAGGAGCCCGCGCGATGCGTACCCCCGAGAACGGAACCGGCGGGAAGCCGGCGGCCGCCGGACCGGCCGGCGCCGGCACCGCCCTCGCGGCCGGCGCCGACCTGGCGCGGTACCGGGAGGCCGTGGCCGACCTGCTGGTCGAGGTGGCCGGCGTGGCCGGCACCGGGCGCCGCCGGCTGACCTCGACGGTGGTGGCCAATCGCGCCGGCGACCCGGACCTGCGCGCCGTCTGGCGCGGCACGCCGGACGGCGCCGACGGCACGGTGGAGCGGCTGCTCCAGGAGATCGCCGGCTACCTGCCCAGCGCCCGCAGCTCGGCGATCGACCTGCTCGCGATGGTCCGCATCTTCCTGCTCTCCCGGGTGGACGTGCTGTGGTGGGGCGACACCGAGGAGTTCCGCACGGACCTCGACGTACGCCGGTCGGCGGAGCTGGTGGACCTCGAGCCGTTGCGCCGCGCCGGCCGCCTGCGGTTCCGCTACCTGCGGCAGGCGGAGAGCCTGCCGGCGCGGGCCGCCCGGGCGGCCCGCCGCCGCCTCGTGCCGGACCTGCTGCCGCGCACCGCGGGGCTGCGCTTCCCGCGCACCCGGCCCGCCGTGCTGGCCATGCTCGACCGGCTGGCGGTCCAGTTCGCGGCCATCTCGCCGGGCGCGGCCGGCCCGCTCTGGGTGACCAGCCTGGTCCGCAGCCGCGCGCACCAGGACCACCTGCGACAACTCGGCTACACCGCATTGCTGCCCAGCGCGCACTGCACGGGTCACGCCGCCGACATCGAACTCGCCTGGCACCGCCGGCACGGCACCGACACGGCGCTCGGAATGCTGCTGCTCGACCGCCAGCGGGCCGGCGAGGTCAACGTGATCGACGAGGGTCAGGCCTGGCACGTGTGCGTGAGCCCGGCGGCCGTGGCGGCCTGCGCGCCCCGACTCGCGCCGGTGGGCTGACCGGTGTGCGGATTCGCCCTGATCACCGGCGCGGGCGCCGAACCGGAGCTGTTCCGGGCGATGCTCGCCACCCTCGCCCCGCGCGGCGAGGTGGAGGAGATCCGGGCCACCAACGAGCTGATGGCCGGGGTGTGGCGGCTGCGGATCGTCGACCCGGCCCGCGCCGAACAGCCGTGGGTCTCCCCGGACGGCCGCCTGCTGCTCTGCTTCAACGGCGAGATCTTCAACCACCGCCAGCTGCGCTCCGAGCTGCTGGCCCGGGGGCACCGGCTGCGCACAACCGGAGACACCGAGGTGCTGCTGACCGCGTTCCTCGAGTGGCGCGAGGAGGCGGTGGAGCACCTGCAGGGCGAGTACGCGTTCGCGGTGGTCGAGCGGGCCACCGGCCGGGTCTACCTGGCCCGGGATCCGCTCGGCGTCAAGCCGCTCTACTGGTCCCGGCGGGCCGGCCGGCTGCACCTCGCCTCGGAGATCAAGGCGCTGGTGCCGGTGGGGGAGCCGATCACCGAGGTGCCGCCCGGGCACCACGGCTGGGCCGAGGGCGGCTGGCCGCACCTGTCGTCATACCTGGACCTGGGGCGGCTCGGCCTCGACCAGCCGCCGGTCACCGACCCGGACGAGGCGGTGAAGCTGCTCCGCGCGGCGTTCGCGGAGAGCGTCCGGCTGCGGGTGGACACCGACCTGCCGGTCGGGGTGGTGCTCTCCGGCGGCCTGGACAGCTCGCTGGTCCTCGCGCACGTACGGCAGACCCGCCCCGACTGCGTCGCGTTCACCATCGGCGCGCCCGGCAGCCCCGACCTGGAGTACGCCCGCCGGATCACCGCCGATCTCGGCGTCCGGCACGAGGTGGTCGAGCTACGGCCGCGGGACATCCGGCTCGCCGATGTGCGCGAGGCCGTCCGGCTCGGCGAGCTGACCGAGTACGGCGACATCATCAACGCGGTCGTCTCGGTGCCGCTGTTCCGCCGGGTACGCGACTGCGGCATCCGGGTGGTGCTCACCGGTGACGGGTCCGACGAGCTGTTCGGCGGCTACCCGATGTACCAGGAGGTGCCCGCGGAGCAGTCCCGGGCGCTGTTCCTGCACCGGCTGCGCAACCTCGGTCGTACCGAGTTGCAGCGGGTGGACCGGGTCAGCATGGGGCACGGCGTCGAGGCCCGGGTGCCGTTCCTGGACCTGGCGCTGGTCGAGCTGGCGATGCGGATGCCCGCGGAGCTCAAGGTGCGCGACGGCCGCGAGAAGTGGATCCTGCGGGAGGCGTTCGCGGACCTGCTGCCCGCGTACGTGCGAGACCGGCCCAAGTACGGGCTGTCGTACTCGTCCGGCCTGCACGACCGGGCCCGGCTGTACAAGCCGACGTTCCCCCGGCTGCACCGCGGCTTCGGGTACGACCTGGCCGAGGCGGTGCGGCGCGACTTCGACAGCGTCCTGGCGGCCTGCGACAACGACCTGGACCGAGCCATCGCCGAGGGCATCGCCCGGCAGGACTACACGCTCCGGGAGCGGGCCCGGGACGTGGCCGGGGCGCTGCGGCACAACCTTCCGCGGATACGGCGCGGCTGAGTCGACGCCGTCCGCCGGGCGGGCCGGGTGAGTCGGCGCCGTCCGCCGGGCGGGCCCGGGTGAGTCGGCGCCGTCCCCCGGGTGGGCCGGGTGGGCCGGCGGCGGCCGCCGGATGGGCGGGTGGGCCGGCGGCGGCCGCCGGTGGAGGGCCGGGGGGCGGCGCCCGTTCAGGGGCGGGTCTGCTCGACCACCCGGCTGCGACCGCGGAACTCGGCCACCACCTCGGCGTCCCGTCGTACCGTCACGTCATAGACGCCGCTGCGGCCGTACCGGGTGCGTTCGGCGGCCGTCGCCTCGAGCAGGTCGCCCTCGCGCGCCGGCCGGACGAAGGTGATGTCCGCGCCGGCCGCCACCGTCACCGGACCCCGGCTGTTGCACGCGCACGCGAACGCGGTGTCGGCGAGCAGGAAGACATAGCCGCCGTGCGCGATGCCGTGCCCGTTCACCATGGCGCCGGTCACCCGCATCCGGACCACGGCGGCGCCGTCACCGGCGCTCACCAGGTCGATCCCGAGGGCCTGCGAGGCGTCGTCGGCCGCGAACATGTCCTGCGCGGGGCCGCGTCCGTTCCCCGTACCCGTGGGCGCCGGGCCCCTTGCGGTCATCGCGCTCCGCCTCCTCGTCGCCGTTGCGCCGCGAGCATAGCGGCCGGACCGCCGGGGCGGGTGAGCACGGCGGCCGGACCGCCGGGCGCGGCCGGCGCCGGGGCGCGGTGGCGACGAGCAGCGCCGCCGGACCGTGGGGCGGTCCGGCGGCGGCGCGGGGCGACGGCGGCTACTTCGACGGTTGCGGAACGTCGCACTTGACCTTCGGGTTCACGCCCAGGTAGTTCAGCGGGCCGGCGACCACCGTCACCAGAGTGGTGCTCGCGGTGGCGCAGCTGTCGTTGTCCTGCTTGAAATATCCGCGCTGCCCGGCCGCGATGGCGCCGATGATCAGCCAGATCAGCACGATGACCCCGCCAATGCGCATGGGTATCCCTTCACCTACTTCAGATCCGACGCTCGAGTCCGGCCGATGGCGGCCGGCCGTGGCCCCGGAGGCCGACGACCGGCCAGGTACCCATTACGCCGTTCCGCCGAAACGTCCATCCTGGACGCCTCCCGAGGGTTGGCCCGGCGCCCGCCCGGGTCAGGCCGCCCGCCGGACGTCCGCCTGGCCGTCCACCGGCGGCCCGACCAGCCGCAGGGCGGGGCGGGCCGGCGCCGCCTCGTCGAACCGGACCCGCCACCGCGATCCGTCCCCGTGGCTGCGGACCGGCGGCTGGCCCGGGTCGGCCGGCTCGCGCCGGTGCAGGACCACCAGCACCAGGTACCCGAGCACCAGCATCCCGTGGCTGAGCAGCCGGGACAGTCCCACCATGCCGGTCACCAGGTCGTTGAGCGAGAGCAGCGTGAGCACCCCCACGAAGGCGGTGAGCAGCGGCATCAGCCCGGTCGGCCGGGACCGCCGCAGCGCCACCCAGCCGAAGCCGGCGCCGACGCCCACGTTCCAGGCGGCCGACTCGTGCCACAGGTGGTACGGATCGGCGCCGTGCTGCGCGGCGGTCATCGTGAAGCCGGTGACCTGCGCGAGGCCGAGGAAGATCTGCACCACCCCCAGAGCGCCGAGCGCCACCCGCAGCGCCACGTCGAGCCGCCGGCGCCGCGGCCGCCCGGCCGCCTCGAACACCCGCTCGCTCACCCCGCCGGGCACGCCGACCAGGCTGGTACGCGCCAGCCGCGTCACGGCCACCGCCCGGTCCTGCCAGCGCCGGCACGCCGCACAGCCGGCAAGGTGCTCGTCGACCCGCGCCCGCTCGCCGGGCTCGTCCTCGCCGTCGAGCCGCGCCGACACCTCTTCCCTGCACTGTTCGCACCGCATGCTCCGGTAGTCGGTCGACCGGCCCGCGAAGTTCCCGCCGGCCCCGCTCCCCGTGCCGGCGCCCGTGCCGGCGCCGGCGCCGGTCAGAGGCGTTCCACCTGCGGGCCGGAGCAGCGGCTGCGGGTGTCGAAAACGTACCGGGCGGCCCGCTCGATCAGGCCGTAGTCCACCCGGTCGTGGTCGGTGATCACCACCACGGCGTCCGCCCGGCCCACCTCCCGCTCGGTGAGCTCCACCAGTGACGCGCCGCGCGGCAGCGGGGAGAGCCCCGCGTGCGGCTCGACGATCCGCACCTCGGCGCCCAGCCGGCTCAGCCGGTCGGCCACCTCCACCGCGGGGGAGTCGCGAAGGTCGCCGACGTTCTTCTTGTAGGCCAGGCCGATCTGCAGGATCCGCGAGCCGGTCACCGGGCGGCCGCGCTGGTTGAGCCCGTGCATCACCCGCCGGACGACCTGCTCCGGCATGGCGTGGTTGACGTCGCTGGCCAGCTCGACGAAGCGGAACTGGCGGCCCAGCCGCCGCTTCACCTGCCAGCTGAGATAGCACGGATCGATCGGCAGGCAGTGCCCGCCGACGCCCGGACCGGGCCGGAAGGGCATGAACCCGAACGGCTTGGTGGCGGCCGCCTCGATCGTCTCCCAGATGTCGATGTCCAGCTCCCGGGCCAGCACCGCCAGCTCGTTGATGAGCGCGATGTTGACCTGCCGGAAGGTGTTCTCGAGCAGCTTGGTCAGCTCCGCCACCCGGGGCGAGCCGACCGGCACGGTGCGCTGCACGATCCGGCCGTAGAACTCCTCGATCCGGCGCAGCGCCGCGGCGTCGAGACCGGCGACCACCTTGGGAGTGTTCTCCAGCGTCCAGTCCGGGTTGCCCGGATCGATCCGTTCGGGGCTGTAGCCCAGGTGGAAATCGCCGGGGCTCTGCAGCCCGGAGCCCTGCTCGAGCAGGGGCCGCAGCACCTCCTCGGTGGTGCCCGGATAGGTGGTGGACTCGAGGATGACCGTGCAGCCGGGCCGCACGTACGGCGCGATGGACTCGCCCGCCTGCCGCACGTAGCCGAGTTCGGGGGTCCCGTCGTGCAGCGGCGTGGGCACGCTGATCACGCAGACATCGAAGTCGTGCGCGTCCGCGTAGCTGGTGCTCGGCACGTACCGGCCGCTGCCCAGGGCGGCCGCCAGCCGCTCCCGGGGGATGTCCTCGACGTACGAGTCGCCGACCGCGAGTCGCTTGACCCGTTCCGCGTCCCGGTCCAGGCCGACCACGGTCATCCCGGCCTCGACGGCGCGGACCGCGAGCGGCAGCCCGACGTACCCCTGACCCACCACGACGAGCTTGGCCACCTGCATCCACGGCTCCTACCGGAGAAACGACAACTCGTCCGGGGACACTAGGCAGGTCTGCCGGCCGACCGGGGCGGAATCCCCCAGATCGGCACGGGGCGGCACATAGCACCGCTTTTCGACGGACTTTCTGTCCGTCAAAAGCGGTGCTATCCGTCAAGAAGTGGATCCGCGAGGTTCAGGAGGCGCCCGGCGAGGGGCCGTCGGTCGCCGCGGCGGTGGGGGTGGCGGGCCCGCCGCCGTCCGGCGACGGCGACGAGGTGGCCGGGCCGCCGGTGGCCGCCGGCGGCGTCGGCTTGGTGGTCGCGGTCCCGCCGGTCGGCTTGGCCGTCGGCCCGGAACTCGGCCGGCTGCTCGGCTCGGTGCTGACCCGGGTGCTCGGCAGGTGACTCGGGCCGGTCCGGGTGATCGAGCCGCCGACCGGTTCGCTGGGGTCGCTGACCAGGTCGCCGGGCTGGTTGGCCGGGGCGCTGCTCGCGGTGTCCCCGCCGGCGGGCCCCCCGCCGCCACCAACGCCGCCGTCCTTGTCGCCCGGCGCGAAGGCCAGCGCGGCGGTCAGCCCGATCACCCCGAGCGCCACCGCGGCCGCCGCCCCGAGCAGCGTCCGGCGCCGGGACCGGCCCGGCCGGGCCGCGCCGGCGCCCACTGCGGCCGGCGGCAGCTGGGACCGGACCGGCGCGCCGGGGGCCGTGGCCGCCGCGACGCCGCCGGCCGGCCGGAGGGCCATGGTGGTCCCGGCGGCGGCCGCCGCGCCCGCCGGAGCGGGGGCGAACTCGCCCCGGCCCGCCGCCCGGGCGGCCGCGGCCAGCGCGGCCGCGTCCGGGAACCGGTCGTCGGGCGCCTTCGCGAGCGCCCGGTCGATCAGGGCGGCGACCGGGGCCGGGATGTCCTCGGGCAACGGCGGCGGTGCGTCGGTCAGGTGCTTGATCGCGACCTCGAGCGGGTTCTCCCCGGTGAACGGCGGCTGCCCGGTCAGGCAGCAGAAGGCGACGGCGCCCAGGGCGTACACGTCGGTGGCCGGGGAGACCGGCTTGCCGGAGGCCTGCTCCGGGGCCATGTAGAGGGCGGTGCCGGGCACCGCGTTGGTGCTTGTGACACTGGTCACTGAGGTCGACCGGGCCACCCCGAAATCGACCAGTACGACCGTGCCGTCCGGCTGCACGAGCAGGTTGCTCGGCTTCACGTCCCGGTGCACGATCCCGGCCGCATGCGCCCCGTGCAGGGCCCGGGCCGCCTGCTCGACGATCGAGAGGGTCTCGGCCACCGACAGGGTGCCGGCCTCGTCGATCCGTCGGGACAGCGGCTCGCCGTCCACGTACTCCATCACCAGGAAGTCGGCCCGGCCGCCCGCCGTGGACTCGTCCACGCCGGAGTCGAACACCTGGACGATGCCCGGGTGCCGCAGCGCGGCCATCATCCGCGCCTCGGCGCGGAACCGGGAGATGAAGCTGGGGTCGCTCAACAGGCTGGGCAGGAGAACCTTGACCGCCACCTGGCGCCCGAGCACGAGGTCGGTGGCCTGCCAGACGTCGCCCATGCCGCCGGTGGCGACGCGGTCGTCCAGCCGGTAGCGGCCGCTGAGGATCGATCCGGAACCCAACACGTCTCCAACCGTACCCACCCGGCTCGCGACCCACGCGTCCCGGACCCCACCATTCGTTGCCGGACGGCAATATTCTTCGCAGCCGGTCGGTGACCGGGCGCGAAGAATTCCGGCAACGGACGGTGAACGCCCGGATCGGCTCGGCGCTCGGCGGACGGATGTCGGTCCCGGGTGATAGGAAGGTTGCCAAGATCCCGTCGAGAAAGCCCGGCGGGTGGGGCGGAAGGCCGCCCTCCTCCGGGCCGGGCGGGGCAGCCCCACCCAGGAGGGAGGCGCAGATGGCGACGACGCCGGAGCTCGACCGTCCCGCGGTGCTGGTCGATCTGTCGACCGCCGAGGCACACCTCAACCGCATCTGTTTCAAGACCGGCCCACCCGAGCTGTTCGGCACCGAGCTGGAATGGACCGTGCACGACGCGGCCGACCCGGCGCGACCGGTCGACAGCCGGCGGCTGCGCGACGCGCTCGGCGGGCACGCCCCGCCCACCCTGGCGCCCGATGGCCCGCACCTCCCGCTGACCCGGTCCGGGACCGTCACGGCGGAGCCGGGTGGCCAGCTGGAGATCTCCAGCGCGCCACATCCCTCGCTGCGGACGCTGATCGAGGCCACCTCGGCCGACATCGCCCAGCTGACCGACCTGCTGGCCGGCGCCGGCCTGGTGCTCGGGCACAGCGGAATCGATCCCTACCGGCCGCCCAGGCCCGCGGTCCAGACCCCCCGATACCGCGCCATGTGCGGCTACTTCGACCGCGACGGCCCCGCCGGGCGCACCATGATGTACAGCACCGCCGGCCTCCAGGTGTGCCTGGACGCCGGCCAGCCGGGGCAGCTGGCGGCCCGCTGGGCCGCGCTGCACGCGCTGGGGCCGGTCCTGCTGGCCCTCTTCGCCACCGCCCGCCGGCACGCCGGCCGGGACACCGGCCTGGCCTCCGCCCGGATGGCGGCCTGGCAGCGCATCGACCCCGCCCGGACCCGCCCGGTCTGGCGCGGTGACGACGACACCGATCCGGTGACGGCCTGGACCCGCTACGCGCTCGCGGCCCCGCTGCTCTGCGTACGCCGCCCCGGCGACGACTGGATGGTTCCGGCCGGGCTGACCCTCGCCGACTGGATCGACGGGGCCCTTCCCGAGCCGCCCACCGTGCAGGACCTGGAATACCACCTCAGCACCCTGTTCCCGCCGGTCCGCCCCCGCGGCTACCTGGAGGTCCGTTACCTGGACGCCCAGCCGCCGGGGGAGTGGATCGCGCCGGTCGCCCTGGCGACCGCGCTGCTGGCCGACGACCGGACGGTCGACGCGGTCCGGTCGACCTGCGCGCCGGTCGCCGACCGCTGGTCGGTGGCGGCCCGCCGGGGCCTCGGCGATCCGGCGCTGGCCCGGGCCGCGCGGGCCGTGCGCGACCTCGCGCTGCCGGCGCTGGACCGGACGGACCTGCCGGCGGCCACCCGGGAACAGATCGACCGCATCGTACGGCGGCGGCTGACCGCCGCGGAGAGGAGCACGCCATGACCGCCACCGCTGGCCGGGACGGCCACCCCGGCACGTCCGGATCGCCCGCCGGCTCCGACCCGGACCGGGGCGCCGAGGACAACCTGCGCCGCCGCATCGCCGCCGAGCTGATCCGCACCCGCGAGCGCAGCGCGCTGCTGACCGACGTGGTCGACGACGACGACCTCATGCGGCAGCACTCGACGATCATGTCGCCCCTGGTGTGGGATCTCGCCCACGTCGGCAACCAGGAGGAGCTGTGGCTGGTGCGGGACGTCGGGCGCCGGGAGCCGGTGCGCCGGGACATCGACGAGCTGTACGACGCGTTCAAGCAGCCGCGCAAGGACCGACCGGCGCTGCCGCTGCTGCGGCCCGGGGAGGCGCGGGCCTACCTCGGGACGGTCCGGAACAAGGTGCTGGACCTGCTCGACCAGGTGCGGTTCGACGAGCGCCGGCTGCTGGCCAACGGCTTCGCCTTCGGCATGATCGTGCAGCACGAGCAGCAGCACGACGAGACCATGCTGGCCACCCACCAGCTCCGGCAGGGTCCACCCGTGCTGGCGGCGCCGCCCCCGCCGGAGCCGGCGGTAGCGGTGCCGGGCGAGGTGCTGGTGCCGGGCGGTCCGTTCGTGCTGGGCACCAGCACCGAGCCGTGGGCGCTGGACAACGAGCGCCCCGCGCACGAGGTCGACCTCCCGCCGTTCGTCATCGACGCCGCGCCGGTCACCAACGAGCGCTACCTCGCGTTCGTCGCCGACGGTGGTTACGACGAGCCGCGCTGGTGGAGCGAGGCCGGCTGGCAGCACCGGTGCGCGGCGGGCCTGCGCGCGCCGATGCACTGGGAGCCGGACGGGTCGGGCTGGGCCTGCCGGCGGTTCGGCCGGTACGCCCCACTGCGGCCGGACGAGCCGGTGGTGCACGTCTGCTTCTACGAGGCGGAGGCCTTCGCGGCCTGGGCGGGGCGGCGACTGCCCACCGAGGCCGAGTGGGAGAAGGCGGCCCGGTGGGATCCGGCCAGCGGCAGGTCCCGGCGGTATCCCTGGGGCGACGAGGATCCGACGCCCGACCGGGCCAACCTCGGCCAGCGGCACCTGGCCCCGGCGCCGGTGGGCGCCTACCCGGCCGGCGCGTCGGCGCTCGGAGTGCACCAGCTCATCGGGGACGTCTGGGAGTGGACCTCCAGCACCTTCCACGGCTACCCGGGCTTCGTCGCCTTTCCCTACCGGGAGTATTCCGAGGTGTTTTTCGGCGACGGCTACCGGGTGCTGCGCGGCGGTTCGTTCGGCACGGACCGCTCGGCCTGCCGCGGCACGTTCCGCAACTGGGACCTGCCGATCCGCCGGCAGATCTTCAGCGGCTTCCGCTGCGCCCGCGACGTCCGGCCGGGTGAGCTGGGCTGATGTGCCGGCACCTGTGTTACCTCGGCCCGCCGGCCCCGCTGGCGGCCTGGCTGTTCGATCCGCCGTACTCGCTGTCCCGGCAGTCCTGGGCGCCCCGCGACATGCGCGGCGGCGGCACGATCAACGCCGACGGCTTCGGGGTGGGCTGGTTCCCAGAGCCGGCCGGCGCCCCGGTGCGGTACCGGCGGGCCACGCCGCTGTGGAGCGACACCACGCTGCCCGAGCTGGCCCGGGCAACCCGGTCCGGCGCGGTGCTGGCCGCCGTGCGGTCGGCCACCACCACGATGCCGGTGGTCGAGACCGCCGCGGCGCCCTTCGCCGACGACGGCTGGCTGTTCAGCCACAACGGGGTGGTACGCGGCTGGCCGGATTCGGTGCTGGCGCTTGCCGCCGAGCTGCCGACGAGGGATCTGGTGACGCTGCCCGCGCCGACCGACTCCGCGCTGCTCTGGGCGTTGGTGCGGCACCGGCTGCGGTCCGGGGCGCCGCCGGCCGCCGCGGCCGCCGACACGGTCCGGGCGGTGCTGCGGGCCGCCCCGGGCTCGCGGCTCAACCTGTTGCTCACCGACGGGCGTACGGCGGTGGCCACGGTCGCCGACCACGCCCTCTCGGTCCGCGCCGACGGCCGGTCGGTGCTGATCGCCTCGGAACCGCTGGACGACGACCCGGCCTGGAAGCCCGTCCCCGACAACCACCTGCTGATCGCCACGACCGACGGCCTGCGGGTCGAACCGATGGGAGCGCACGCATGACGGCTGAGCCGCTGGAGATCTACCTGGAGGAGCGCGACCTGGCCGAGGGGTTGCGACACGACGTCCGCCGCGGCCTCACCGACCGGCCCCGCTGGCTGCCGCCGAAATGGTTCTACGACGCCCGCGGCAGTGAGCTCTTCGAGGAGATCACCCGGCTGCCCGAGTACTACCCGACCCGGGCCGAGCGGTCGGTGCTGGCCGCGCGGGCCGACGAGATCGCCGCGGTCACCGGCGCCAAGACGCTCATCGAGCTCGGCTCCGGTTCCTCGGCGAAAACCCGACTGCTGCTGGACGCCCTCGGCCGGCACGGTGACCTGGGCACCTTCGTCCCGCTGGACGTGTCGGTCAGCGCCCTGCGCCAGTCCACCGCGCGGCTCGCCGCCGACTATCCCGGCCTGCGGGTCCGCGGCATCGTCGGCGACTTCACCCGGCACCTGGACCGGCTGCCTGCCGGCGGCCGCCGCCTGGTGGCGTTCCTCGGCGGCACCATCGGCAACCTGGGGCCGGACGAGCGGGACGCGTTCCTGCGGGCGATGCGGGCCGCCCTCGAGCCGGGGGACTGGTTTCTGATCGGCACGGATCTGGTCAAGGATCCGGCGGTGCTCGTGCCGGCGTACGACGACGCGGCCGGGGTGACCGCGGAGTTCAACCGCAACGTGCTCCGGGTGCTCAACCGGGAACTCGGCGCCGACTTCGACCCGGACGGCTTCGACCACGTCGCCTGCTGGGACGCCGACCGGGAATGGATCGAGATGCGGCTGCGGGCCCGGCGGCCGATGCGGGTGACGGTGCTGGATCTCACCGTGGACTTCGCCCAGGGCGAGGACCTGCGGACGGAGATCTCGGCGAAGTTCCGGCGCTCGGGCATCGAGGCCGAGCTGCGCGCCGCCGGATTCGCCGCCCGGCGCTACTGGACCGACGAGGGCGACCGCTTCGCGGTGACGCTGGCGCAGGCCGTCTGACCCCCGATCGTCCCCTCGCGGCGCGCTACGATGGGCGCCGCGAGGGGGAGTAGCTCCCAACGTCGTGGTCGACATACTGGCACGCCGCGTCCGGATTCCGGGCGAACGTGCCCGGCCACGCGGCCACGTTCCGACGTGGCGGGCGAGACCTTCGACTCAGGCTGTTGGACAGCCGGGTCGAGGCCGCCCATGCCCCGGCCCAGCTCATTGCGGGAGGGGATACGTGGACGGTTTTCTTGCGGCGCTCGCGGTCAGCTTCGGAGTGATCTTCGTGGCCGAGTTGGGCGACAAGTCCCAACTGATGGCACTGACCTTCGCCACCCGGTTTCGGCCGCTGCCGGTGCTGATCGGGATCACCGTCGCCACGGCCCTGGTGCACCTGGTCTCGGTCGCCGTGGGCGCCGGCATCGGCACGGCACTGCCCACCGCCTGGATCGCCCTGCTCGCCGGGATCGCCTTCCTCGGCTTCGGCGCCTGGACCCTGCGCGGCGACAAGCTGACCGAGGAGGAGCGCGGCAAGGCCGAGCGCAGCAACCGGTCCGCGATCGTGGCCGTCTCGGTGGCGTTCTTCCTGGCCGAGCTCGGCGACAAGACGATGCTGGCCACGATCACCCTGGCCACCCGGTACGGCTGGTTCGGCACCTGGCTCGGCTCGACCGTCGGCATGGTGGCCGCCGACGCGCTGGCGATCATCGTGGGCCGGATCCTCGGCCGACGGCTGCCGGAACGGACGATCAAGTACGGCGCGGCCATCCTGTTCGCGATCGGCGGTCTGTGGCTGATCCTGGACGCCGTACGCGAGCTGACCTGAGCTCGGCGGCCGGCCGCCGGCGGTCGTTCGCCGGCCGGATTGATCGGCCCATCGAGCGGGTAGAGCACCCGGACTGCCGGATTCGTCCCGCGTCGCGTCAGGGTGGCCCGGCCGTACGGCGGTCGCGGTCCGGACGCCGGGCCGTCCGGACGCCGGTCAGCGGCGCCGCGGCGGCCCGGTCGCGGCCGGATCGCCGCGGGCGTCCGGTCCGGGCGTCCGGTGGCGTCGTTGGGGCGTGCGAGATCAAGGAGCGACGGATGGCCAGGCACGATGAGCCGAACGAGTACGGGTTCGCGGGCGAGACGACCGCGCCGGAGCCGCCGGCCCGGGGCCGGCCGGACGCGCGGGACGAGGCCGAGCGGGTGGCGGTGCCCGGCGACGATTTGACCGCGGAGTTCAGCGAGGCGCTGCCGGACGGCCTCGATGAGGACCGGGCGGACGCCGCCGGGTCGGCCGGCCGGGACCGGCCGGACCACCGGTCCGCCCGGCACTGACCCGGCCGCGCGTCCGGCGCGCGTACCCGCGCCGCGCGTCCGGTCAGCGCGCGTACGCGCGCCGCGCTCGTGGTCAGCGCGCGTACGCCGCGCTCGCGGTCAGCGCCCGCCCGGTGTCACGTCGCGTGGTCCGGGACGACCCGTCCGCCGTGCCGGGCGCCCTCGGCGCCGGCGTCCCGGCCGAGCCCACCGGACCCTCGACGGTACGTGGCGTTGCGGCGGCGTAGCACCGCGGCGGCCAGCCCGGCCGAGAGCGCGGAGCCGAGCAGCACGGCGGCCTTGGCGTGTTCGTCCTGTTCCGTGCCGACGCCGAAGGCCAGGCCGCCGAGCAGAAGCGCGACGGTGAAGCCGATCCCGCCGAGCAGCGCCACGCCGAACAGGTCGGCCCAGCTGAGGTCCTCGTCCAGTTCCGCGCGGGTCCACCGGGCCACCAGGTAGGTCGAGCCGAACAGCCCGGCCGCCTTGCCGAGCACGAGGCCGGCCACGATCCCGAGCGTCACCGGGTCGCCGAGCAGCCGTCCGGGATCGACCCCGCGCAGCGACACGCCGGCGGCGAAGAACGCGAACACCGGCACGGCCACGCCCGCCGAGATCGGCCGCCACCGGTGCTCCAACCGCTCGGCCGGCCCCGGCTGGCCTCCGGCGCGTCCCCGCACCGGAACCACGAACCCGAGCAGCACTCCGGCCACGGTCGCGTGCACGCCGGAGGCGTGCACGAACGCCCAGGCCAGCAGGCCCAGCGGCAGCAGGGCCCACCAGTGGGTCCGGCCGGCGCGCAGCAGCAGCGCGAACGCGGCGATCGGTACGACGGCGGCCAGCAGCGGCAGCGGGCTCAGGTGCTCGGTGTAGAACACGGCGATGATGACGATGGCGAACAGGTCGTCCATCACCGCCATGGTGAGCAGGAAGGCCCGCAGCCCCTGCGGCAGGTGCGAGTTCACCAGGGCCAGCACCGCCAGCGCGAAGGCGATGTCGGTGGCGGTCGGCACGGCCCAGCCCTGCGGAGCGCCCCGCGCGGTGGACAGGTTGATCCCGGTGTAGATCAGCGCCGGGACGAGCATTCCGCCGACGGCGGCGACCATGGGCAGCACCGCCTGGCGCGGGTTGCGCAGGTCGCCGGCGACCAGCTCCCGCTTGAGTTCGAGCCCCACCACGAAGAAGAAGATCGCCAGCAGCCCGTCGGCCGCCCAGGCCGACAGCGTCAGGTCGAGGTGCAGGGCGTGGCCGCCGGGCCACGGGACGTGCCGGGCCAGCCGGAGGTACGAGTCGGACCAGGGCGTGTTGGCCCAGCCGAGCGCGATGGCGGCACCGGCCAGCAGGAGCGCGCCGCCAACCGTCTCGGTGCGCAGCACGGCGGCCAGGTACCGGGCCTCCGGCCAGGACGATGACGCGAAGAGGCGGCGCGCGCGGGTGCGGCGCGGGGGTGGTGTCACCAGGTGGCTCCAGGGATCGCGGGTCGGTCGTTTCGTCTCGCCGACCAGGCTTCCCGGCACACCAGTGACCAGGCTACCAGGGCCGGAGCGGGCATCCTCCCTTGATCAAGTTAGGTGCCACGCCCGGATCGCGGCGAATGCGGTAACTGCCCGCATCTGATCCTCTACATTCGGTTAAAGCTCCGTCCGGCCCACCGGCTCCGGTTCCGGCTGCACCAATTCGGGCCGATCGAGCGACCTTTTGGCGCCCGCCGGAGTTAGTCGGCTACAGAGGGGAGGACTAGGCTTCATGAACTTGCAGAGCCAGCTGCGCCTGGTGCGCCGGCGGTGGTGGATCGTTCTCATCTCGATCATCATCGCGCTCGGTCTCGCCGGCCTCGTGACGGTGCGGACCGCACCGAAGTACGCCGCGACCACGACCTACTTCGTGCTGTCTCCGAACGAGCAGGGAATCGTTGGCGCCTACCAGGGCAGCCTCTTCCTGCAACAGCGCGTGAAGTCGTACTCGGACCTGCTCACCAGCGACCGCCTGGCCCAGTCGGTCGCCGCGGAGGGCGACCTCGGGCTCACGGCCCGGGAGATCCAGGCCCGGATCACGGCGAAGCCGCGTACCGACACGGTGCTGCTGGACTCCACCATCACGGACACCGACCAGGCGCGGTGCCTCCGGCTCGCCGAGGCCGTCTCGACGGAGTTCCGCAAGCTCGTGACGGACATCGAGACCCGGCCGGGCGACAAGGATCCGCTGGTCAAGCTGGAAGTGGTGAACGGTCCTCGGGTCAGCCCCGGTCCGGTGTCGCCGCGGCCGGCGCGCAACCTCGGCCTCGGTGGCCTGCTGGGCCTGATCGTCGGTGTCGGGATCGCGCTGCTGCGCGGCATGTCCGACTCCGCGGTCCGGGACGGTGGCACGCTCGCGCGGCTCACCGGCGCCCCGCTGCTGGCACAGATCCCGTACGACCGGGAGATCCGCCGGTCGCGGCTGATCACCGGCGGCGCCGGCCGCTCACCGCGGGCCGAGTCGATGCGCAATCTGCGGACCAACCTGCGCTTCGTGGACCTGCAGGAGCCGGCCCGGGTGATCGCGGTGACCAGCGCCGTGAAGGGTGAGGGCAAGTCCACCACCGCGTGCAACCTGGCCATCGCGCTCGTCGAGGCGGGCTGGCGAGTGCTGCTCGTGGACGCCGACCTGCGCCGCCCCCAGGTCGCCGACTATCTCGGCCTGGATGGCGGGACGGGGCTGACCAACGTGCTGCTCGGCGAGGCCGAGCTGGGCGCCACGCTCCAGTCCTGGCGCGACACGTCCCTGCTCGTCCTGCCGGCCGGGACGATCCCGCCCAACCCCAGCGAACTGCTCGGGTCCAAGGCCATGGCCGACCTGCTCGGGGTCGTGCGGGATCTCGCCGACATCGTTGTGATCGACACGGCGCCGCTGCTCGCGGTCACCGACGGGGTCGTGGTGTCGGTGCAGGTCGACGGGGCGTTGCTGGTCACCCGGCAGGGCCGTACGCAGGCGGACCAGCTCACCGCCGCGGTCGAGGCGCTGCGCCGGGTCGATGCCCGGCTGCTGGGCTGTGCGCTCAACATGACCAAGATGAGCCGGGACACCACCGCGGAGTACTACGCCTACCGCAGCGGCGGCTCCGGCAGCCGGCACGGACTGCGCGACGGATCAAGGACGGCCGCGCTGACCCAGGCCGCGCCGGCCCAGGCCGCGCCGGCGCAGGCGGGGCCGAGCGAGGCCGCGGCCGCGCCGTCGGCCGGCGACGCCACCGCGGAGATCGACCGGATTCCGCGATGAAGATCGGCATCCTGAGCTACGTCTATCCGCCGGAACCGGCGTTCATCCCCGGCAGCCTGGCCGAGGAGCTGGCCGAGCGCGGCCACGAGGTGCGGGTGCTCACCGGCTTTCCGGTCGATCCCACCGGCCGGCTCTACCCCGGCTACCACCAGCGCTGGGGGGAGGAGAGCACCAGCGGCGGCCTCACCGTCCGGCGCGTACCACGACTGCCGAGCCACGACGGCTCCTCCATCCGGCGGATGGCCAGCTACCTCAGCTTCGCCGCCGCCACCTCGATGACCGCGCCGCGATACCTGGCCGGCATCGACGCGCTGTACGTCTACGACGCGCCGGCCACGGCGATGGCGGCCGGCGCCCTGCTGCGGCTGATCCGTCGGGTGCCCACGGTGCTGCACGTGCAGGACGTATGGCCGCGCGTCGCGCCCACCCCACCGGTGAGTGTCGGCGGGGCCAGCGGGCGGCTGCTGTTCGGCGGTCTGGCCGGCGCCCTGCGCCGGGTCTACGAGACCGTGCACGGCATCGCGGTGAGCGCGCCGTCCAT
Organism: Plantactinospora siamensis; assembly: GCF_042434095.1. Lineage (NCBI taxonomy): Bacteria > Bacillati > Actinomycetota > Actinomycetes > Micromonosporales > Micromonosporaceae > Plantactinospora > Plantactinospora siamensis. Next base: position 13,014 of record NZ_JBHLUE010000020.1, on the reverse strand, counting down.
GCGCGACCTGCTGGTGTGCCGGGGCGCCCATCCGGACCGGGTGCGGCTGGTCCTCAACTGGACCGACGAGCGCATCTTCGCGCCGGCTCTGCCGAGCCGGGAGGCGCGGGCGGCGATCGGGCACCGGGACCGGTGCACCGTCATGCACGCCGGGACGATCGGGCCGAACCAGCGGGTGGAGACCGCCATCAGGGCGGCCGCCGACGCGCGGTCCATGCTGGATCTCGTGCTGGTCGGCTCCGGTCCGGGGGAGAAACAGGCCCGCCGGCTCGTCGCGGACCTGGGGGCCACCAACGTCCGGTTCATCGGTCAGCGTCCGGCCGGGGAAATGGCCGCGCTCTATCACGCCGCCGACTATCAGCTGGTGCTCATGCGGGACGCCCCGGTGCTGCGCGGGATGGTGCCCGCCAAGCTTCAGGCGGCCCTGTCGAGCGGTTCGCCGGTGGTGGCCTCCGCCAACGGGGACACGGCGGACTTCGTGGAAACGGCGCGGGCTGGGCTGTCCTGCGCGCCGGAGGACTGGCGTGCGTTGGCCGATCGGTTCGCCCTGGCCGCCGCCATCCCCTCCGGGGCCCGGACCCAGATGGGTCAACGCGCCCGGGAGAGCTACCTACGGCGGATGTCGCTGCGGGCCGGGGTGGATCAGATCGAGCAGATGTTGGCCGAGGCGGCCGCGGTCCGATAGCGGTTTGGGCACTTTAGGCCCTTTCGCGTGTCAACATGCTCCTAGTCGGCATCAGACAACTAATCGGCGTGCTATACAGATTCGGAGGTAATAGCACGTAAGACCGAATTAGTTGATCTGGGGGTTATTCGCCGGTGATTGCCGTGAGGAGCCTGGTCCGACCGGTCAGGGGATGGCGACGCCGGGCATCGTTCCGGCGGACCCTCCTGACGGCGCTGGTGGTGGGCGCGCTTCTCCTGCTCACGGCCGGTTGGGTGGGCGGCCGGGTGTGGCAGACCCGCGGTCACCTGACCAACGCCGTCGGACTGGCCCGCGCCCTCGCCGAGCAGATCGCCGCGGAGAACGTTCCCCAGGCCCGGCGCACCCTCGACGCGTTGCAGCAGCAGGCAGCGGCGGCACGGACAAGCTCCACCGACCCGGTGTGGTGGGCGGCGGCCCATACCCCGTACGCCGGCAACAACCTGGCCGCCACCCACGAGATTGCCGCGGCGGTCGACGACATCGCCCGGCAGGTGTTTCCCCGGTTGCTGGCCGTGGACGTGGCCTCGCTGGCCCCCCGGAACGGCCGGATCGACCCGTCGGCGCTGCGCCGGGCGAGCGCCCCGCTGGGCGAGGCCGACGTGGCCGCGCAGCGCGTCCGGGCCGCCTTCAACCCGCCGACCGCCCACCTGGTGCGGCCGGTCGGCGACGCCGTCGGCCAGCTGCGGAGCACGCTCGACCAGCTGGCCCGGCTCACCTCCGCGGCCCATCGCGCCGGCACGCTGCTGCCGCGGCTGCTCGGCGGCGCGGGGCAGCGCAGCTACCTGCTGGCCTTCCAGAACCCCGCCGAGCTGCGGGCCACCGGCGGGATGATTGGCGCGTACGCGGTGATCCGGGTGGCGAACGGCCGGATCCGGATCACGGACCAGGGCAGCGCGACCGGAATGGGGCTGTTCGCCCTTCCGGTGGACCGGGACCTGCGCAACCTGTACGGCGACCTGCCCGGCATCTATGCGGCCGACGTGAACCTCAGCCCCGACTTCTCCGCAGCGGCCGCGCGCTACCGCGAGATGTACCGGCTGCGCACCGGGGAGTCGGTGGACGGCGTGCTGGCCACCGACCCGGTGGCGCTGGCCTATCTTCTCCGCGCCGTCGGCCCGGTGACCGTGCCGGGCGGCGGGACGCTGACCAGCGCCACCGCCGTGCGGACGCTGCTCGCCGACGTCTACCGCCGGGCCACCCCGGTCCAGCAGGACGAGTACTACGCCCGCTCCGCCAAGGCCGTGTTCGACGCGCTGCTCACCCGTCCGGTGAATCTGCCGGCGGTGGCCACGGCGCTCGGCAGCGTCCTGGCCGAGCGGCGGCTGCTGTTCTGGAGCGCACATCCGGACGAGCAGGCCGAGGTGGTGGACACCCGGCTGGGCGGCGTCCTGCCCGACCAGGAGACCCGGCCGACCGTCGGCGTCTTCCTCAACGACGGCACCGGCGCCAAGCTCGGCTACTACCTGGTGGGCACGGCGAAGCTGACGGCCGGCGCCTGCGAGCCGGGCGGCCGGCGGGAGTACGCCGTACGGGTCACCCTCGCCTCGACCGCGCCGCACACCGGATTGTCCGAGTCGGTCCTCGGCTTCGGATTCACGAAGGCCTCGGCCATCCCCGGCTACACCGCCCGCACCCTGGTGGCCGTCTACAGCCCGGCGGGCGGCAGCGTGCTCTCGGCCGCGCTGGACGGCCGACGCGTCGCGATCGGCAGCGGGCGGGAACGTCGCCGCCAAGTCGGCATCGCCGCCGTGGACCTGCGGCCCGGCCAGTCCCGGACCCTGGAGGTCACCGTCTCCGCCCCACCCACCGCCACCGGTAGGCCCGACCTCTGGCTCACCCCGGGCGTCACGCCGTGGACCACCTCGATCAGTTCCGCGCCACCATGCAACCAGTGAAGAAAGGATCTGCCATGCGGCTTTCCCGCATCATGATCGCGATCACCGCCGGGGTCGCCCTCTGGGGTGTCCCGACCGCGGCGGGGGCTGCTCAGCCTTTCACGCCGCAGCCCAGCGAGCCGACGCCGACGACGCCGCCGGCCACCGTCACGCCGCAGCCGCCGGCGTACCCGCCCACCGAGCCGTCGCTGACCAGCCCGGACCCGACCGTCCTCGCCGGTGACCCGGTGACCATCGTGGGCAACAACTTCGGCGCCAACGAGCTGGTGCGGCTGACCTTCTCGGTGCTGCCCACCGCGGCCGGTCCGGCCGGTCCGGCCGCTCCGGCCGTGGCGCCGGCCCCGCCGGCCAACGGCGGCGTGGGCGCGATGGCGCCGCTGGCAGACGGGCCCGGCGACGGGCGCCACTCGCCGTGGCCCTGGCCGACGCGGACGCACCACTCGCCGTCCCCGTCGCCGACCAACACCGGCGACGGTGGCTACTGCCGGGGCTCCCACCGGCTGCCGCGGCCCATCACCGTGCGGGCCGACGGCGACGGTCACTTCACCACGGTGGTCCGGATCTGCCGGACCGGCAGCATCCAGGTCACCGCGACCGGGCTGCGGACCGGTGACACCGCCAGCCTGGTGCTGACCATCTTCCCGCGCGGCGCCGGCTCCGGCTCCCCGTTGCCGGTCACCGGCGGCAGCATCGTGCCGCAGCTCACCTTCGGGGTCGCGGCGGTGGTGCTCGGCGCGCTGTTGATTCTGCTGACCGTCGTGCTGCGACGCCGGCGGGGCCGGACGGGCGCCCGGGTCGGCTGACGCCTTCCCTGCGCCGACATCCAGACGCCGGGCCCGGCCCACCGACAATGGTGGGTCGGGCCGGGCGTCGGCGCGCCCGCGGCCGGACGCTCAAGGGCAGGCCGGGAAGAGCCGCCGGGTGCCGCCGCCCGCGGCGTACGCGGCGGGATCGCTGAACCGGCAGCCGTACCCGGCGGACGCCACCACCCGCGGGTCGGACACGTCGTCGCCGGCGGGCCGGATGCCGTCCCGTACCCATCGGGCCAGGTCGTCCCACGCGGCGCCCACCTCGGCGGGGCTGAACTCGCAGTGCTGCGCGGCCCGGACGGCGCGTTGCACCAGGAACCGGCCCTGCCGGTTGCGGATGACGTCGGCGCGGTAGTCCTGCTCCATCCCGAACGGCACGAACAGGTCGCCCAGGTCGTGCAGGGACAGCACGGGAGCGCCCGGCCGGCCGGAGATCCGCGGCACCTGGGTGAGCCCCGGGGACAGCCGCTGCCACAGGTTCTCCGGGAGCACCCGGCGCACCGTGGCGTTCACCGGCGCCGGGGCGTCCGGGCGATACCGGGTGAGCACGTTGGTGGCCAACTGCCCCGGCCGCTGCGCGGGTGAGTCGCCGCCGTCGGTGGTGGCGATCGAGAACAGGAAGTCCTTCCACACCGCGAACGCCGCCTCCGCGCCGGGGCGCGGTCCGCCGGACCGGTTGATGGTGATTGCCCGCAGCTGCCGGCCGCGGTCGGTGGTGGTGTCCGGGCCGCCCGGCGTCAGGCCGGCGAGCCCGAGCGTGCGCTCGATCCCTGGTACGACCGCGGTCATGTAGTCGGCCGGCAGGGGATAGGCGGACACGCCCGCGAGGTCCTGCGCCACCAGGTTGTAGTCGAGGTAGAAGTCGAGCAGGCGCTGGTCGCCGAGGACCCCGCACATCGGCAGGGCGCCGGCGTAGAAGCCGGGGTACTCCTCCAGCGACCGGCCGATGACGTACCCGCCCATCGAGACGCCCGCGAGCAGGACCCGGTGCGGCCGGCCCACCGCGCGGCCGAAGACGCCGGCGAGGTCTTGGGTGCCGAGCACTCCGGCCCGGATGTCGAAGCCGTTGTCGTAGTACGACGAGGACGCCCAGGCGTACCCCTGGTTGAGCAGTCGCTGGCGCAGGTCGAAGCCCGGCGCCTCCGGGGAGAGGACCGTGCCCAGGCCGCGGTAGCCGTGCGCCCACAGCACCAGGTCGCCGTTCCAGCGCGGCGGGACCTCGATGAGGTAGCCGGCGTGCGCGTGCACCCCGCTGCGCACGCTGCTCGGCCGGCCGTCCACGACGGCCGGCGCCAGCGGCGGAATGCTGACGGTGTAGCCGGGCAGCGGCTGGTCGCCGGCGTCACCGGGGTCGGCCGCCGCCGGCATCGGCAGCCCGAGTGCGAGGATCAGGCCGGTTCCGGCCGCGACCAGGCGCGACCGGCGCACGGCCGCGGCGACGAGCCGGCGGAGCGGGTGGCTGGGCTGGTTGCGCATCGGTACGTCCCCTCCGCCGCCGGGATGGGGTCGGCCCGACGCCTACCTACCGGCCGGTAGCTGATCGCAACGTAGGACCGGCCGCCGACGCGTGTCAATGGGCTGACTGACCGCTCAACCACCCGGTGCCCGGCGGCCGGGGATCGCCCGGCCGGTCCCCGCGACCCGGATCGCCGGCGGATCCCCGCGCGTATCGCCCGGCCGGTCCCCGCGACCCGGATCGCCGGGCGATACCGGCGGGCGCTCCCGGGACCCAGGTGTACGCCGACCGGAACCGGGGTATGGGTCGCCCCGACATAGGGGAGGGCGGATGGACGATCCGGCGTACCACCGGGCCGGCTGGTCGATGATTGCCGGCGGTGACGTGCGGACCAGGGATCTGGTCCGAGGCGCGTTGCGGGACGGGCGCACCACGGACGCGCGCGTCGACGTCCTGCTCCGGGAGTGGCTGCACCGGTGGCGGTTGCGCCGCTGGCTGCTGCTGGTCTCGGCCGCGGTGGCCGTGGGAGTGGCGGTCTGGACCGACGACCCGGGGCTGGGCGCGGTGCTGGCCGCCGGCGGCGCCTGCATGCTGTTGGCCGCGCTGGTCGCCGAGCGGACCGCCCGCCGGTTGCGCGGCTACCGCGGCATGGTGGCCGAGGAGTCGCCCGCCTGACCGGCGTTAGGAAGGGCCCCTTGTTATACAAAAAGCGATAACAAGGGGCCCTTCCTTTCATCTCAGGCGAAGACCGGGACGCCCTCCCGGACGAGCCGCCAGTTGGGCTCGAAGAAGTCCTTCGGGTCGATGACGCCCTTGGCCTGCGCCCAGTCGATCAGCAGCTGGCGGATCTCCTGCTGCTGGTTGTAGATCTGGGTCTTTACGATGCCCGGGAAGTTGCCGCCGCCGCTGCGCCGGTAGTTGTTCACCGCCACCACGAACTGCTCGTCGGCCCCGACCGGCGTGTCGGTGCCCGGGTGGGTCAGCCTGGTGATCCGCTGGCCCACCGGCTTGCTGATGTCGATGTCGTAGTCGACCCCGGACATGGTGTCGTAGTTGTAGTCCGGAACGTTCTCGTCCTTGATGTGCTGCGGGTCGACCGGCACACCGGGGGCGAAGGTCAGGTAGAACTTGGCCGAGTACTCCAGGTACGCCTTCACCTCGGCGCCGCTGAGCACGACCGCCTCGAGGGTGTTGTCGTAGATGTAGAGCCCGGCCACGTCCTTGATCTTCACCTGGCCGGCCGGGAACACGGCGTCCCGGCTGAACGGCGCGGCGATCGACAGCACCGGCAGGTTGCCGTACTGGCCGCCGGCCAGGGCCGCGCTGACCGTGTCGGTCTGCACCTTGTTGATGTAGTCGAGGATCGGGGTGTCCTTGTAGAAGGACTCCGCGGCGGCCAGCTCGGTCACCGAGGTGGCCACCACCTGGTTGACGTACGCGACGGTCTTGTTGTGCTGAGCGCGCACCGCGGCCACCACCCGCGGGTCCTCGACCACGGTGTTGGTGTTCAGCATCGTGGCGTGCTTGTCGGTGACCTTCCACCGGCCGCCCTCGCGGCTCAGCGTGAAGTCCATCCTGGTCAGCCGCTCGCCCCACTTGGACGGCTCCGAGGTGAGCACCTGCTCGCCGGTCTCGGTGTTGACGACGAACTTCTCCGCGATCTCCAGGTGCGCGTGCCCGAACAGGATCGCGTCGATGCCCGGCACCTGCTGGGCGATCAGCGCCGTCGGGTTCTCGATCGGCAGCTCCGAGCCGTAGCTGGAGGTGCCGCTGTCGCCGCCGTGCGCCGACAGCACCACGATGTCGGCGCCGCGGGCGCGCATGATCGGCACGTACTTGGCCGCCGTGGCGATCATGTCGTCGAACCGCAGCTTGCCCTCGACGTTGCCCTTGTCCCAGATGGCCACGCCCGGGTTGGTCAGGCCGAGGATGCCGACCCGCAGGCGGGGGGCGCCGAAGCCCAGGTCGACATCCTTGATGACGTACGGCAGGAAGGCCGGCTTGCCGGTGGCCGCGTTGATGGCGTTCGCGGCCAGCGCCGGGAAGCCGAGCTGACGGATCCACAGGTCCAGCAGCGGCAGGCCGTAGTTGAACTCGTGGTTGCCCAGCGTGACGGCGTCGTAGTCGATGACGTTCATGGCCCGGGCCATCGGGTGCCGCTCGCCGGTCTGGGTGATCGGCTCCTGCTTGGCGTAGTACGTCGTCAGCGGCGTGCCCTGGATGGTGTCGCCGGCGTCCAGCACCAGCGTGCCCTTGTGGTGCCGCTCGGCGCGGATCTGCTTGATCAGCGTGGCCACCTTGGCCAGGCCGACGTCGTTGTGCTTGGCGTCGTCGAACTCGGCGTCCTTGTAGTAGTCCCAGTTGTAGACGTTGCCGTGGGTGTCCGAGGTGCCGAGCACCGTGAGGGTCCAGGTGCGCGGTCCGGACGGCCGGTGCGCCTCGGCCGGGCCGGCGGCCATCAGCGGGGCGGTCGCGGCGGCGGCCGCGACGGCGAGCATCTGGCGGCGGGAGGTGCCGGAGGGTGTGGTCATGAGGAGCCTTTCGGGACGGGTCACGGCGCCTCGTGGGCACCGCACGGCACCCTAACCAGCAACGCCGGGGGAGGGAAGACCACCCCGGCGCGGTTGGCCGCCCGTTGGGCCGGCGGCCATCCGCCGGTTACGGGATGCTGGCGTACGACCGGCCGCCCGGGCTCGCGGTCCGCCGCCGGGCGGCGCCGCGCCGTCCACCGGAGGTACGACCGTTGTCCCACACCTGGTCCCGACTTCTCGTCGAACAGTTGGACTTCTACTGGCAGGCTCACCTGTGGCCGCGACTGACCGGCCTCACCGACTCCGAGTACGCCTGGGAACCGGCCCCCCGCTCCGCCTCCGTACGACGCGGCCCGGACGGGACGCACGCGCTGGAGGAGGCGCCGCCGGGCGGAGTCCCCACCATCGCCTGGCGGCTGGCTCACATCGGCGCGCACAATCTCGCCACCCGGGCCGCTACCTTCTTCGGGGAAAACCCGTCCGGCGCCGACATGTTCGACCCCCGACACGTGCCGGTTCTCCCGGGCGGCGCTGCCGGAGCGCTGGACCTGCTGGAGTCGTCATTCCGGCGTTGGCAGGGGGGCGTGGCCGGCCTCGACGACGCCCGGCTCGCCGCGCCGGTCGGACCGCTGGGCGGCCCGTACGCCGACGAGCCGATGGCCGCGCTGGTGCTGCACGTCGCCCGGGAGACCATGCACCACGGCGGCGAGATCTGCCTACTCCGCGACCTCTACGCCGCGCGCTGACGACACCGGCGCGGTCCTCGCTGCGGCCGTCCGTCAGATGTTCATCCGGCGGTCACCCGCGATCCGGTGTCCGGGCCGCGGCGCCGGGAGACCTTCGGGACCTGACCCCTCACGCTCAGGAGGAGACGATGGACCTCATCGTCATCGCGGTCATCGTGACCGCGCTGGCCTTCGACTTCACCAACGGCTTCCACGACACCGCGAACGCCATGGCGACCTCGATCGCTACTGGCGCCCTGCGGCCCCGGGTGGCGGTGGCCATCTCGGCCGTGCTCAACCTGGTCGGCGCGTTCATCTCGGTTCAGGTGGCCAAGACGATCTCCAGCGGGATCGTCGACGAGAAGGCCATCACGCCGGCGGTCATCTTCGGCGGCCTCGTCGGCGCCATCCTGTGGAACCTGGTGACCTGGCTGCTCGGCCTGCCGTCGAGTTCGTCGCACGCGCTGTTCGGCGGGCTCATCGGGGCCACCTGGATCGCCGCCGGCGCCGACGCCGTGCACTTCACCACCGTGGTGGAGAAGGTGCTCATCCCGGCCGTGGCCTCGCCGCTGATCGCCGGCCTGGTGGCGCTGGTCGGCACCTTCCTGGTCTACCGCATCACCCGCGGGGCCGGGCAGCGCGGCGTCAAGTCCGGCTTCCGGCACGGGCAGACTGTGTCGGCCTCGCTGGTCTCGCTCGCGCACGGCACCAACGACGCGCAGAAGACCATGGGCGTGATCACCCTGACCCTGATCGCCGCCGGCTCGCTGCCGGCCGGGTCCCGTCCGCCGCTGTGGGTCATCCTCACCGCCGGGCTCTCGATCGCGGCCGGGACCTTCATCGGCGGGTGGCGGATCATCCGTACCGTCGGGCACCGGCTGACCAGGGTCGAGCCGCAGCAGGGCTTCGCGGCCGAGGCCAGCGCGGCCACCGTCATCCTCGCCTCGTCGCACCTGGGCTACGCCCTGTCCACCACGCACGTCACCTCCGGCGCCGTGCTCGGCAGCGGGGTGGGCAAGCGGCTGGCCGAGGTGCGCTGGGGCGTGGCCGGTCAGATGGTGCTCGCCTGGCTGGTCACCCTGCCCGCCGCGGCGCTGGTCGGCGCGCTGGCCAGCCGGCTCGCCCTCACCGGCACGCTGGGAACCGTGATCGTGGCCGTGGTCGCCGCGGCCGCCGCGGCGACCATCTATCTGATGAGCCGCCGCAACGCCGTGCACGCCGGCAACGTCAACGACGACGCCGAGTCGCCCGCCACCCACCGCCCGACCCCGGTCCCCGCCTGAGCCGGCCGGCCCACCGAAAGGAGATCGTCATGCACATCGCCTGGGGCGACCTCGGCCTGGTGGCCGTCGTCGGACTGGTGCTCGGCGCGGGCCTGGTGGCGCTGTTCGCCGTCGGTGTCCGGGCCATTGCTCCCGCGGCCCCCGCCGGGGCGGCCGGGATGGACGCCGATGGCGACGGCCGGACCGAGGAGACCGTCGCACCGTCGGCCGCCGCCCGCGGGCTGGCCGGGCTCTGCTTCCTGATCTGCGCCGTCGCCATCGGGTACGGCATCTACACGCTCTTGTGAGATCGACCGGTCGTGGCGGTCGCCGCGTCCCGGGGAGGCATCCCCACCAGGGCATACTTCCCCGGGACGCCGGGCCGGGGTTCCCGCCCGGGCCGTCGGGCGGGTTCTCCCCGGCGCACGATCCGATCAGCGGTAGACGTGCACCGGGTAGCCGACCTTGAGGATCCCCCAGAGGCGGTTCATGGCCGGGATCGGCACCCGGACGCACCCGTGGCTGGCCGGGTAGTTGGGCACCGAGGTGGCGCCGTGTACGGCGTACCCGCCGGTGAAGTAGTTCGGCCGCCACAGCAGGCCGAGCGCGCTCTGCCGCCAGCCGTCGATCCGGCGGGTGACGTGATAGTTGCCGGTCGGGGTGGGGGTGCTGGACTTTCCCGAGGAGGCGTCCAGGATGCGCACCACCGCTCCGTTGCGGGTCAGGTAGAGCACCTGCCGGCTGAGGTTGGCCTCCATTGCGTACCCGGAGTGCTGGTACCGCGGCTTCGGCATGGTCGGATGGTCGAGCGCCGCCCAGGTGCGGGGGCCCACGATGCCGTCCCGGCCGAGGCCGTTGACCTTCTGGAACGCCACCACGGCGTGGAACGTGGACGCTCCGAACGTACCGTCCGCGCCGCCGGTGTCGTAGTGCAGCGCCGCGAGCCGCTGCTGCAGGCTCACCACGGCCGCGCCCTTGGCGCCCTGCCGCAGCGTCGGCCGGGCCGCCGCCGCGTACGCGGCCTTGGCCGTGGTGGGCGCGATCAGGCTGGCGGCCTGCGCGGCCACCGGGTTCGCGGCGCTGACCGGTCCGCCGGCCCAGGCGGGCACGGCGGGCGCCAGCAGGGCGCCGCCGGCCGCGAGCGCGACGGCCCGGTATCGCCACCCGGGTGGGCTCGCGGAGTTTCTGACCTTGGATCCCATCGGTCCTCCCCTCAGGACTACCAGAAACATGAACGGTAGTCCTGTTCGGCAATTCGTGGCCGACTCCCGTGCTCCGGCGCTGTTCGTGCGGCGCGTCCGGTCCGGGCCGCGCGACTACGGCGCGTCCGGTCCGGGCCGCGCGACTACGGCGCGTCCGGTCCGGGCCGCGACTACGGCGCGTCCGGTCCGGCATTCGGGCCGGCCGGCGGTGCTCGGCCCCGCTCCCGCGCCGCCGGGGCGGCCGTATTCGGGGCGGCCGGCCGGGATGTCCGGTCCCCCGGTGACGGGCGGCACCCGGTACGCGGAATGGTCGCGCGCAGCCGGTCGTTACACATCCGTACGGCCGATGGCTTGCCCCTGCTGGGCAGCGAAAACGGCGCACCGCCCGGAATGCGGCGGGGCCCGCGGTCGTTACACACGGTCCCGGCCGGTGCAGCACCCCCGCTCCCGAGGCCGGCCGAATCCCCCGAGCGCCCACGAGCTGGTGCTCACGCCGCGTGCCACCTCCGCGGTCGCGGCGTCCACCCCCGATTGGAGCTTGGACATGAACACGATCATGCGTAAGGGCATCAACCTGAACACGGTCGTCCGCAAGGGCATCAGCCTGGACATGAACACGGTCATGCGCAAGGGCATGCTGGCCGCGATCGGCCTGACCTTCGCCGGTGCGATGGCCGCCGGTGGCCACGGCGCCGCCACGGCCAGCACGACGTCGGCGCCCATCATGAAGCCGGTCGCCGTGGTGCAGAACGTGTCGGCGGACAAGTCGGCGCCCGACACGGCCACGCTGATCCCGCACGGCACCCAGGGTCCGCAGTCGCGGATCGACCTGAGCAACGAGCAGAAGGCCAACGCCAAGGCCATCGTCGAGGCCACCAAGAAGGACGGCCTGGACGAGCGGGCGGCGGTCATCGCGGTGGCCACGTCGATGCAGGAGTCCAAGTTGGAGAACCTGGGCCACCTGGGCGACGCCAACGACCACGACTCGCTGGGCCTGTTCCAGCAGCGTCCGTCCTCGGGCTGGGGCTCGCCGGACCAGATCACCGACCCGCAGTACGCCACCACGGCGTTCCTGAACGGCCTGAAGAACGTGGGCGGCTGGCACGACATGCCGCTGACCGCGGCGGCCCAGGCGGTGCAGGTGTCGGCCTACCCGGACGCCTACGCCCAGTGGGAGTCCCAGGCCGCCGACCTGGTGGCGCAGTACTGGAACAGCTGACCCGAAAGGAAGGGCCCCCTGTTATCGCTTTTTGCATAGCAGGGGGCCCTTCTTAACATCCGGACGAACCGCTGGCCGGGCCCCGCGTACCGATGGGGCCCGGCCAGCGGCGTCCGCGCCTCCGGTCTGCGCCCGCAACGACGCGGCCGAGGCGGACGGCTCACCGCCGGGCTGCTGGCATCCGCCGACCCACCCGACGCGATCGCCGGGATGAGCGACCAGCAGGCCGCCGCCGTCGGACGGCCCGGACGGCCCGGACGGCCTGGACGGCCCGGACGGCCTGGACGGCCCGGACGGCCCGGACGGCCCAGACGGCCCGACCGGGGCCGCGAGTTCGAACTCACCGCCGTGGCGCATTCGCTGCGCGATCAGGGCGCCGCCTGCGCGTACGGCGCGTTCGGTCAGGATCCGGCGTACCCGGGGCGATTCGTGGTCGGTGGTCGGTCGGAGCAGCACCGGGCGCCGAGTCCGAGCCGAGCCGGCCCGCCCGTCCTCGGCCGCAAGCCGACTCTGGGTTGATCGTGGATTTCTGTACCGGCTGTAGGCGGTACAGAAATCCACGATCAACAGGGCGTTCGGGTGCGGGCGGGTCGGGTGTCGGGTTTGGGGTTGGTTGGGTGGTGGCCTGTGGTGGCCGGCACTCGGGGGCTGCCCGGTTTGTCGGGTTGGCTGGAATCGGTGTGGGGGCCCGGACGTTGTATCGGGTCCACGGCCGTAGTACCCGCCGAGCGCCCCGCGCCTCGGGCTTGTCGAACCCCCGCTGAGCCCTCCGCGGTGGCCGGCCCTCCCTCCGCGGTGGCCGGCCCTGACCCCCGGGTTGGGGAATGGTGGCGGGCGGGTCGTGGTTACACCCGGTCCGGATGACCGTAGGAGCGCCCCCCGCTGGGCCCCGGTCATCGTGCGGATCTTGATTTTCCGCCCGCGCCCACCCCCCGTGGTGTGCGGGGCTGGTTCTTCCCCCTCTTGTTCTTTTCGTGTCGTCGCGCGCGGTCCCCCCGTGATGCGTGCGTGACGGCCCAACCCCCTGAGGAGTTCTCATGAAGTCGACGTTGATGCGTAAGACGGTTCTGTCGGTTGCTGGTGTGGCGTTCGCCGGTGGTCTGGTCGCCGGCCCGGTCACGGGCGCGATGGCCGCCGACACTCACAGCGCCAAGCCCGCCGCCGCGGCGGTGCAGACGGTCTCGGCCGACAAGCCCGACGCGGGCAAGT